>JALUWE010000310.1 GCA_027019845.1 Anaerolineales bacterium
CCCGCGGTGCTGGAGGAGATCACCCGCAACTACCGCCGGATCGGCGGGAAATCACCGCTTTTGGATTGGACCCGCAAACAAATGGCAGCCATCGCCGCCCATTTCGACCCGCAGCGGTTTCGTTTCTACCTCGGGATGCGGCATTGGGCACCCTGGATCGAAGAGACCATCCGGGATATGCTCGACGACGGCATCAGGCGCGCGGTCAGTGTGGTGATGGCACCGCATTACAGCCGGTTGAGCATCGCAAAGTACCACCAGAAGATCGCGGCTGGGCTGGAGATGTACCGCGGGCAGATCGATTTCGTTCATGTGGAGAGCTACCACGACGCGCCCGGCCTGATCCAGGCGCTGGCAAACCGCGTGCAGCAGGGGATCGAGCGCTGGCCGGAATCCGAGCGGGCGCGCGTTCACGTGGTCTTCAGCGCGCACAGCCTGCCGGCGCGCATCCTGAAGATGGGCGATCCCTATGACGCGCAGTTGCGAGAGACCGCGCGGCTGGTCGCGGCGCGGGCCGGGCTGCCCGCGGAACGCTGGTCGTGGAGCTACCAGTCCGCCGGGCGCAGCCCCGAACCCTGGCTGGGGCCGCAGCTCGATGAGCATCTGGTCGAACTGGCGAAAAGGGGGGTGAAAAACGTGGTCAGCGTGCCGGTCGGGTTCGTGTGCGATCACGTCGAAATCCTGTACGACATCGACATCCTGGCACAGGATGTGGCCCGCAGCCACGGCATCCGTCTGGAGCGCCCGCCCGCGTTGAACACCGATCCGCTTTTCATTCAGGCGGTCGTGGAGGCGATCAAGAAAAAAGTGCAGGGTATCTCGCAATGACGCGGCCTGAGTGGTTGCCGCCGCGCCTCATAACCGCGCGGCCAGGAAAGGCACCAGCATCTCCTCGGGGGAAAGGCCGCCGTGCCGCCCGATGATCGGGTTCTCTTTGGCCGCCCACCACAGGTAGGTGTTGCCGCGCGGGATGGCGAGCACGTCGCCCAGGCGGTCGCGCAACGCGGGGTGCGGTTCCCCCGGCCCAAACAGGCCGCTGCGCAACGCATAGAGCGGATCGACCAGTGTGAATTGCCCCATGAAGGTGCGCTCGAGGTATTCGCGCACCGCTTCGGTCTGGCCGGGGCGGATGTAGAAGTTGATCAGCCGGTTTTCGCCGGTCGGCAGGATGGGCAGCCGCCGCGCCAGGCTGGGGTGGCTCTTCAGGTCGTAGAAATCGTTTTTGGGGGTGGTGATCTGGCCGTGATCGGCCACCAGCAACAGCAGGGTGTCTTTGCGGGTTTGCGGGCTGAGCTTGCCAGCAAACAGCGCGGAAAAAGCAGCCGAAAAGTGTGCGAACTCGGCTTGCGGGCGTTCGTCGTCCGGGCCGTATACGTGCGACAGCCGGTCTACGTGCCCCCAATACACGCCGATCAGCTGCCGCTCTGCAGGTTTGCTCTCGATCAGATGCCGCAGGTTGACGGCCAGTTCCACCGCGCTGCCAAACGAGCGCACCTTGACATCCCGCAGGAAAACGCGCGATAACCCGGAGTTGGCGATGGTGTAATGCTGGAACGCGTAGGTCTGCACCCCGTGGCGGGCCAGGTGCTGCCCCAGCGTGGGGCCGGGCAGGGCCTCTTCGGGCTTGAAACCCGCCTTCTCCAGTTTACCCGGCACGTTGAAAGGCGATTGCTGGATCATGTTCGCTACCACGCCGTACTCCTTGAGCCACAACTCGTAGCCCACCATGGCGTGCTGCGCCGGGCTGATGCCGCTCCACAAGGTGGGCAGCGCGGCCGAGGTGGTGCTGGGCACGATGGAGGTCAGCGGGGTGAGCAGCCCTCCTTTGAGCAGCGTGTTCCATAGCGGCACGGCGCCCGATTCCCGCCAGCGCTGGAAACGGTGAAAAGCCATGGCGTCCATCAACACCAGCACCACCCGCCGGATGCCGGCGCCCAGATCGTTCGTCAGCGGGCCGGCAATTTCGGGCAGCAGCGCGGGCGCGCCGGTTTCGGGAGCGTCGAACAGACGACAGAGCGTGGCCGGGAGGTTGAGGATCGAGCCGCCCGCGTAGTGCGGGTACTGGAACTCGTCCCCCAGGTCGAACCCCGGCAGGCGATGAGCCTGGAGAAGCGGCAGAATGTCGGCGGTCAGATCAGTCATGGGTAGTTGTCTGAGTTGTCTTAGTTGTCTGAGTTGTCTGAGTTGTCTGAGTTGTCTTAGTTGTCTTAGTTGTCTGGGTTGTCTGGTGGTTGCGGAGTACGTGATGGCAGGGCAGGTTTGTTAACATTCGTCACTTATTAGGACTTACGCAGTTGGGACCTCACAGGTCTACTCTGAGGGAACGCAGCGGCCGAAGAATCTGAGAGCGCAGCAACCGTCGGGGCGACTGTCGGGGCGACCGGCCGGTCGCCCCGACCCCCAATAACCACGCGCCGTCCCCCGTCCCCGGTCGTCCGTCCCCGGTCGAATGACGCAAGCAACAGCCGGCATGAACTGCGTAACTCCTGTCTACCTGCCTCCGCTCCACGCCTCACACCCTCCCAATCTGCTATAATGCACGTGTGTTGATGATACTGCAAAACCGCGGAAACGCAACCGTTTTGCCCGTGCTGTTGCTCGCTTTGGGGATTTTTCTGGCCGCCTGCACCACAGGGACGCCCGCCCCCGCGGCCCCGCAACCCTCCCCCAGCCCGGTCGTCTCCTCCACCCCGGCCATCACGCCCACCACCGCGGCGACACCCAACACAACCCCCACCGTTTCCCTCGGGTTGCGCGCCAGCGATCTGGCCGGAATCGAGATCGAGTTCTGGCACCCCTGGAAAGGTGAACTGGACGCGCTGGTGCAACGCTTCGCGGACGAATTCAACCAAAGCAACCCCTACGGCATCACGGTTCGGCCTGTTTCCCAGGACAACCTCACCCGCCAGGTGCAGGACGCCCTCCGTGCAGGGCAGCCTCCCGAGCTGACCGTTCACCTGATCAACCAGGCACAGCTTTGGGACCAGGGCGGCCAGGCCGTGGTCGATCTGACGCCCTACTTTCTGGACGCGGACTTCGGGCTGGGGGAGGCGCTGGCAGACTTCTACCCCGCGTTTCTGGCGCAGGAAAACGCGGGCGGCAAACAATACGGCCTGCCCGCGTACCGCTCCACACGGGTGTTGTTCTACAACCAGACTTGGGCGCGGGAACTGGGCTTCGAGACCGCCCCGGCCACCGCGCAGGAATTTCAGCAGCAGGCCTGCGCCGCGGCCCAGGCCAACAACACGGACGCGGACACGGACAACGACGGCACCGGCGGCTGGATGATCAGCACCCACCCCACCACGATCTTGAGTTGGATGTTCGCGTTCGGGGGCGAAGTGGTCTCACCCGCGGGCAATTACGTGTTCGAGACTCCGGAGAGCATCGCGGCGTTCGAGTTTTTGCGTACCCTGGCGGACCAGGGCTGCGCCTGGTTCCCGGACAGCGAGTTCCCGCACGACGAATTCGCCGGACGGCTGGGGCTGTTCGCCGCGTTCAGCCTGAGCCGCGCGGATGAGCAGGCCCAGGCCTTTGCGCGCGCTGAAAATCCCGACGGGTGGACTGCCATTCCCTTCCCGGCCGCGGAGGGCGATCCGGTCGTGGCCGTCTCCGGCCCGGCTTACGTGATTTTGAACACCACCCCGGAAGAGCAGTTGGCCGCCTGGCTGTTCGCCAAATGGCTGAGCCGGCCCGAAATCCAGGCCCGCTGGGTGGCCGCCACCGGCTTCTTTCCCACCCGCCAATCCGTGCTCCCCTTGCTGAGCGACTACGCAGCCGAACACCCGCAATGGGCCGCCATCCAGCCGCTCACCCCGGACGGACGGCCCGAACCCCAACGGCCTTCCTGGGTGTTCGTGCGCTGGCTGTTGAGCGACGCGGCCAGCGAACTGTTCGGGTTCGGTTTCACGCTGGAGGACGTTCCGAATCTGGTCGAGATGCTGGACGCCTCCGCACAGGAGGTGGATGGGTTGAACCGGTGAGGATGGTTGGTTACGGGTTCGTAATGGCTCAGATGCAATGACGGGTGGCCCTCAGGAGAAGCCTGCACCAAGTCCCCCGGATTCGATTATAATAACGGTTAACCACAAGCAAGGAATCGCCGACGACCCATTACCCAACTACCCAGTTACCAACGCACCTATCCCATGGTGAACTCTCAACGCCAACCAACATCCTTTCGTCAACTCTGGTCGGGACGCCGCGGGCGCGAATTGCGCGAATATGTCACTGCATATTTGATGATCGCCCCCGCGGTGTTTTTGATCTTCCTGTTCGGTATCTTTCCGGTCGGGTTCGCGTTGTACGTCAGCCTGCACAAGTGGCAGCTGGTGCGCGGCGAGTTTCGCGGGCTGCGCAATTACGTCAATGCGATAGACAACCTGATCTACATCGTCTTGTTCGGCCTGGGCGTGGGCGCGCTGATCGGAATGTTCGTGTTGCTGCGCCGCATATACCGCCAGGCGCGCGAACAGGGAGAACGCCCGTGGGGGCTGTCCCTGCCTGGGGCTTTGCACGCCGCCTCGGTGGTGCTGTTCTTCCGCTGGGCGTATTTGCAGCTGCCCGAATTCCTGGACATCGCCAAAAAAATGCGCGGCGCGGAAAAAAGCCGCGAGCTGTTCATACAGTTACTCCGCGAGGCCTTTTACGCGGAGACCGTTTTCCCGGCCTGGCAGCAATTCCGCTGGGTGCTCCTGGCCGCGGTGTTGCTGGCCGTGGTGGCCAACTTCCTCTGGCGCCATCCCGACAATCCCGTGTACCAGCTCAACTTCACCTTTACCTGGCTGGCCGGCTTCGTGGGGGTCAGCCTGCTGTGGGTGACGTTCAACGAGATCAACAAAGCCTACGCGGCCGCGGTGGAAACCGGAGAGGACCCCGGCATCTGGCCGCAACTGATCATGATCGTTTCGGGCGTGCTGCTGTTGATCATCGCCTGGTACGTGTGGCGCAGCGCGGAACGGCAGCCCTCCACGCGCGGTTTCGTCTTCCGCCTGCTGGCCGCCATCGCGCTGATGGTCGGCGCAGTGCTGCTGATCATCGAAATCCCCACCATCGTGGCCTCCGGGGACCCCGACCTGTGGAAGGGGCTGAAGGTGACGGTCTTCTTCTCCGCCGGAACCGTGCCGATCCAGTTGACCATCGCGCTCTTCCTCTCGGTGCTGCTGTTCCAAAAGCTGAAAGGATCGGAGGCCTTCCGCATCATCTTTTTCATTCCCTACGTCACCCCCGCGGTGGCCAGCGCAGCGGTGTTCAAACAGCTTTTCTCCAACCGGGCTTCCGCGCCGGCCAACATGGTGATGCAGTGGCTGGGACTGGAGACACAGCTCTGGCTGCGCGAACCGGACGGCATCTTTCAGATACTCTCCAACTTCCTGGGCTTCCAGATACCCGAATGGGCTGCCGGGCCTAGCCTGGCCCTCTCGGTGATCATCCTGCACTCCATCTGGACCTACGTGGGCTACAACACCGTGATCTACCTGGCCGGACTGGGCAACATCCCCTCCGAACTGACCGAGGCCGCGGAGATCGACGGGGCCAGCAAATGGGGGGTTTTCCGCCACATCACCTTCCCCCTGCTCTCGCCCACCACCTATTTTCTCTCCCTGATCGCCATCATCGGCACATTCAAAGCCTTCAACACCATTTGGGTATTGCGCGATGGCGCCGCGCTGGGCACCACCGACCCGTTCAGCGTGGTGATCTTCATCGAGTTCTTCACCAAAACGCGTTACGGCTACGCCTCCGCGCTGGCCTTCGTACTGTTTGCCATCATCCTCAGTCTGACGTTCATCAACAACCGCATTCAAGGAACGAGGGTTTTCTATGGCTGAAACCACCGCCACCCGCGAATTACGCCCACCCCAATCCCGCGCCGCGTCGTTCAAGCTGCGCCTCACGCCGGCCACCCTGCGGGTGATCTTCACCTACGTGGTGCTCACCATCGGCGCGTTCATCTCCCTGGTGCCGTTCTTCTGGATGATCTCCAAATCGCTCATGTCGCTGGGCGAATCCATGGGATCGACCTTCATCCCTTCCGAGATTTACTGGGAAAACTACGCCATCGCCTGGGAGCGGGGGCAATTTTCCCTGTACTTCGCCAACAGCGTGAAGATCACCCTGATCACCCTGGCCGGGGAGCTGGTGTTCAGCATCATGGCCGCTTACGCGTTCGCGCGCATGAAATTCCCAGGCCGGGACGTGATCTTCAGCATATTGCTCAGCACCATGATGATCCCCGGCATGGTCAACACCATCCCCAACCTGCTGACCGTCACCTGGCTGGGCCGCGTGGGGCCGATCAAGTGGATCAACAACTGGCCTGCGCTGACCATCCCCTTCATGGGCAGCGTGTTCGCCATTTTCCTGCTGCGCCAGTTCTTCGCCCAAATCCCGGACGAGCTGTACGACGCCGCGCGCATCGACGGCGCGGGACACCTGCGCTTCCTGACCCAGGTTGTGCTGCCGCTCTCCAAAGCGCCGATCATGGTGATCATCGTGCTCTCCTTCATCGGCTCGTGGAACGCGCTGGCCTGGCCTTTGCTGGTCACCAGCGCGCCGGACTGGCGCCCCATCGCGGTTGGGCTGCTCAACTTTGTGGAAGAAGCCGGACAGGAGGTGAACTTGATGATGGCCGGCGCGTTCATCACCATCATCCCCATCCTGATCCTGTACTTCTTCACTCAAAAGCAATTTACCGAAAGCATCGCCCGCAGCGGTCTGAAGGGGTGAGATCAGTGTTCAGTGTTCAGTGTTCAGTGGTCAGTTTCTCCGCATGTCCGGTTTTCAATGTCTGAAAGCGAGGAGGTGATTTTTCCATAAAACCAACATCCCCCATCACGACTTACCCAACCCATCACCAACAAACAATCAGAAATATTTGAGGAGATGAAGATGTCCAAAAAAACTTTTCCAGTGTTTTTGTTGCTTGCTTTTCTGCTCCCGCTGGTTTTAATCGCCTGCCAGTCGCAACCCGCCGCCACCGAAGCCCCGGCCGAACCCACCGAGGCTGTGGAGGAAAAAGCCGAGCCGACTGAGGCGAAGGAGGAAAAGCCCGAACCCACCGAGGCGATGGAAGAGCCTGCCGAGGAACCGATGGAAGAACCCACCGAAGAACCGATGGAAGAACTGGCTGTCGATCCCACCGGTCAGGAAGTGGTCTTCTGGCACGTTTGGGGCTCCGGTTCTGCGGCTGAGGGGATGCAGGCCATCATCGACGACTTCAACGCCACCAACGAATGGGGTATCACCGTGATCGGCGTGGACCAGGGCCGGCAGGGCGACCTGCAAAACGCGGTCAACGCGGCCATCGCCACCGGCGAGCTGCCCAACGTCACCCCCGGCTTTCCGAACGCCATCTCCACCTGGTACAACGCCGGCGTGATGGTCGAACTGGACCAGTTCATCAACGATCCCAAATTCGGGCTGACCCAGGAAGAACTGGCCGCCATCTATCCGGCCAACCTGGCCTCCGGGCGCACTCCGGAGGGGGTACAGATCGGCCTGCCCATCCACCAGTCCGAAAACGTGCTCTTCTACAACTTCACCTGGGCAAAGGAACTGGGCTTCGACGGCCCGCCGAAAACCGCGGCTGAGTTCAAAGAGCAGGCCTGCGCGGCTGCCGAGTTCAACAACAACGACGACAACCCCGACAACGACGGCACCGGCGGCCTGGTACTCTACCCCGGCGCGTCCAACATCGCCTCCTGGCTGTTTGCCTTTGGTGGCAGCTTCCTGGACGAGAGCGGCACCTCCTACACCATGAACACGCCGGAAATGAAGGCGGTCGCCCTGTTCCTCAAAGACCTGAAGGACAGCGGCTGCACCTTCGCCACCGACAGCTTCCCCAACCCCGAATTCGCCAACCGCCTGGCGCTCTTCACCACCAGCTCCACCGCGGGCATCCCCTTCCAGCTCGCGGCCATGGAAGACGCGGGCAACGACGACGAATGGGGCCTGATCCCCTTCCCCGGCCCCGACGGGCAACTGGCTGTCAACGCTTTTGGCCAATTGATCGGCATCGTGGACCAGGGGCCGGAGGCCAACCTGGCGGCCTGGATCTGGCTCAAGCACTTCACCTCCCCCGAGGTGCAGGCTCGCTGGATCACCTACAGCGCCTACTTCCCCTCCCAAACCACCACGGAGCAGTACCTGGGCGACTACATCGCCGAGAACCCGATCTACGCCACCGGCCTGGAACTGTCCAAGTACGGCCAGTCTGAGCCGAACCTGCCCTCCTGGGGCGCGGTGCGCGGCGCGGTGCAGGACACCTTCTTCGCCATTCTGGACGCCACCTCAGAAGAGGAGATCGACCAGCTTTTGGCCGACCTGGACGCCACCGCAGCCGAATTGTTGGCCGAGTCGCAATAACCGTTCCCACCAAACCAAAAAATCCCCTGGAGCACTACACTCCGGGGGATTTTTTGGTTTCCGGTACGGTCTTCCCAAAAAACGCAAGCATCCCCTCTTCTGCTATAATTTCAGGAGTAAGGAGTAGGAAGTAAGGAGTAGGAAGTAAGGAGTAGGAAGTAAGAAGTAAGAAGTAAGAAGTAAGAAGTAGGAAGTAAGAAGTAGGAAGTAAGAAGTAAGAAGTAAGAAGTAAGAAGTAGGAAGTAAGCGTATGACCCCATCCCAATTCCGCCGATATGGCCGCATGGTGATCGACTGGATCGCGGACTACTACGAACGCATCGAAGAATTCCCCGTGCTCTCCCAGGTGCAGCCGGGCGAAATCCGCGACCAGTTGCCCGCGGCCCCACCCGCGCAGGGCGAACCCTTCCCCGACATCCTGGCCGACGTCGAAAAGCTGATCCTGCCCGGCATCACCCATTGGCAATCGCCCAACTTCTTCGCCTTCTTCCCGGCCAACGCCTCCGGCCCCTCCATCCTGGGCGACCTGCTCTCCTCGGGGCTGGGCGTGCAAGGCATGTTGTGGGCCACCAGTCCGGCCTGCACCGAACTCGAAACCCACGTACTCGACTGGCTTGTGGACATGCTCGGCCTGCCCGAACAATTCCGCGGCAACGGCGTGATCCAGGACACCGCCTCCAGCGCCAGCCTGTGCGCGCTGCTGGCCGCCCGCGAGCGCGCCACCGGCTACCGCACCAACCAACAGGGCGCGGACGGCACCCTCACCGCCTACACCTCCACCCAGGCGCACTCCTCCATCGAAAAAGCCATGGGCATCGCCGGACTGGGGCGCGGCAACCTGCGCCTGATCGAGGTGGACGACACCTTTGCCATGCGGCCTGACGATCTGGCGCGGCGCATCGCAGAAGACCGCGCCGCGGGCCTGACCCCGTGCTTCGTCGCCGCCACCGTGGGCACCACCTCCTCCAACGCCCTCGACCCGCTTCCCGAAATCGGGCGCATCTGCCGCCAGCATGGCCTGTGGCTGCACGTAGACGCGGCCATGTCCGGCACCGCCGCGCTGTGCCCGGAATTCCGCTTCATCCACGATGGACTGGAATACGCGGACAGCTATTGTTTCAACCCGCACAAATGGATGCTCACCAACTTCGACTGCGACGCGTTCTACGTGGCGGACCGCGCCGCGCTGATCAACACCCTCAGCATCCTGCCCGAATACCTGCGCAACCAGGCCACCGAGTCCGGCGCGGTGATCGACTACCGCGACTGGCACATCCCGCTGGGGCGCCGCTTCCGCGCTCTCAAGCTATGGTTCGTGATCCGTTACTACGGCGTGGAAGGGCTGCAAAACCACATCCGCGAGCACGTGCGGCTGGCGCAGCAGTTCGCGCAGTGGGTAGCAGCCCACCCGGACTTCGAGCTGGCCGCGCCCGTACCCCTCAACCTGGTCTGCTTCCGGCACAAGGCCGGGGAGGCTGCCAGCCGCGCCATCATGGACGCCCTCAACCGCTCCGGTGATCTGTACCTGACCCATACCGTGCTGGACGGCCAGTTCACCCTGCGCATGTCCATCGGCAGCGCACTCACCCAAGAGCGGCACGTCCGCCAGGCCTGGGAGCGGATAACCACATCATGTCCAAATCCCCCCAATTGCTCACCCCCTTCGACAAAGTCCTGCTGATCGGGCTGGCCGCGGTCCTGGTAGGCATTTGCGGGCTGGTGGGTGGCTTCTGGTGGCTGTGGCGCAACCCGCCTCAACACCGCTCCCCCGCACCCTCCCTCACCCCATCCCCTCCTCACCCCCTCACCTCTTCACCTCCTCCCCTCT
>JALUWE010000311.1 GCA_027019845.1 Anaerolineales bacterium
GAATTCGCTCGAAGTCGGAGGGTTGGGTAGTTGGGTAATTGGGTAATTGAGTAATTGGGTATTGGGTATTACATCCTGAGCGGAGGGTGGACGAAGTCCACTCGGAGTCGAAGGATGGGTAATTGGGTATTACATCCTGAGCGGAGGGGGGACAGAGTTCGGATGAACTCCGTTCGCTCGTAGTCGAAGGATGGTGGTTGGTGTCCGGTGCTGGGTTTTTCGTTGTCGGTTTGAGGTACAAGGCGGGAGTGGATGGGAGTCGAACCCACCGCGGCTCGCAACGCGACCCGCCACCGGTTTTGAAGACCGGGGCACCCACCGGGGCACAACCACTCCCAATGTACGACACGAACATCGGGATTATACCTGTTGTGAGAGGGGGCGTAAAGTTCAGTGTTCAGCGGGCTGTGTTCGGTGTTGGGTTGCAATGGGGGAACAGGCTGGCAGCTGGCGGCAGGTCTCATCCATCCGGCCAGCCAGATGAGTTCTAAGGAAACAGGCGGCGGGCTTTGACTTCCGCTACTGCATCTTCCCGGTAACGGTACAAACGAGCAGGACGGCCCTCCCCGGTGCGCATGTGGGGCGTAGGTTCGATGATTCCCGCCTGAAGGATACGGCGACGAAAGTTGCGTTTGTCCAATTTTTCGCCCAAGATGATTTCGTAGGTGTTTTGGAGTTCAGAGAGGGTAAATTCTTCCGGGAGAAGCTCGAACCCCACCGCGGTGTATTCCAGCTTGTAACGTAGCCGACGGATAGCATACCGGACGATTTCGCTATGATCGAAAGCAAGTTCGGGCAACGCATCTACCGGAAACCAACAGGCTTGTGCGGCGTCGTCGCCTCCTTCGGTGCGGATGGGCACCCCCGTCGAAATGAGGGCGAAATAGGCGACGGTGATGACGCGCCCGCGGGGATCGCGCCCCGGATCGCCATAGGTGTAGAGTTGTTCCAGGTAGGCTTTCTCCAGGCCGGTTTCCTCCTCCAGTTCTCGCAGGGCTGCTTCTTCCAAAGATTCATCGATGCGGACGAAACCGCCAGGCAGTGCCCACATTCCGGCAAAAGGCGCTTCCCCGCGTTGGATCAGCAAAACGCTCAGACAATTTTCTCGAATCGTGAAAATGACCACGTCAACGGTCACCGCGGGGCGGGGGTGGGCATAGATATAGGGCATAGGGGTTTCTCTGAAACAGATTGCTAACTCGCTTTGTGTCCTTTTTACAATAACAATTATATCTTCTCATGCGGCGGCGCGCCAGGATGGAATTGGATGTGCCGGACGATGTGGCTTTGTGATTTTTTTGTACCTCAAATTACCAAGTGGTCGTATTAATGGTAAGATTCGGCGTTTGATTTTCATTTATCCTCTGTCCAACGACAGAAAACAACCATGAAGAAGGCAGAAGGTTATGGCTCAGGTTTCACACAAACTCAATAATGCGTTAGAAGGAGCGCTGGCGGGTGGAGGGGACCCCGCCACCTCCCCTTTGTACGTTTTTGGCCCATTTTTGAAACTTATCGTCGTCGCGGGCGTAGCGCAGGTCACGTTCGGGGCTTCGATCTGGCTGGTTGTGCTGACCATCGCGGTGGTATCCGCCATGTACCGGCTGGTGATGAAATGGGTGATAGACGGCAGCGGTGGCAGTGGATTGAGCGAGGAAGAATTCGGGAGTTGGGCGGTGAAAGTCAACGCGGCGATCACCTTCATCGAATATACGCTGACTTTTCTGGTCAGCATGGCCGCCCTGGTCACTTTCATCGCGGACCGGGTGCCGATCTTGAACGACAAGATTCTCGGGATTCAATACCGCACCTTTGTAGCGATTATCCTGAGCGTGTTGACGGGATGGCTGGTCAACCGCGGCCCCAAAATGGCGGCGCGCACGTTTGGCCCGGCGACGGGTGGCGTTTTGTTGTTGTTGTGGGCAATGGTGATCGCGACGATCTGGCAGTATGGTTTGCGGCTGCCGGCATTCGATCTCGATGCGTTTCGCCCCGAATATTTCAAGTTCACGATTGGGGGGTATGTGCGCATCCTGGCGGTGATGACCGGGATCGAAGTGTTCGCCAATCTGGTGGCGGCCTACGAAGGAGACCCGGCTGAAAAGAGCAAGAAGGCGTTCAACAGTTTGTTGATCATCATGGGAACCACGGCCATAACCATGCTGGTGGTTGGGCCGGCCATCTTCGAGTTGTCCGATCCGACCAATCCGGAAGTATCGGTGTTCACCCAAACCATGGACAAGCTGTTACCCGCCCCGCTCCCGTGGTTGGGGACAATCGTGGGCGTTGCGGTGTTGATGTCTGCTTCGGCGGCCAGCGCGCAAGGTTTGCAAAATCTGGCTTTGGGGTTGAAGATGCGCCACTACGTGCCGCCGATCATCGGCCAGCGTAACCAGTTCGACGTGGCGGATAAACCGGTGTGGATTCAGGTGGGGATTGTGTCCTTGAGTTTTTTGTTGTTTGGTACACATGAAGAGACGTATCTGGCCATTTATGCTGCTGGCGTGTTCATCTTGCTTAGCATGACAGGATGGGCGGTGACCAAACGTTTGTGGCGCGAGGCGCGAGAGAGCTTTACGGTGGGAAGAGCGGCCTTGATTGTTGGTACGGTGTTGGCCTCCTCATTGACCACCGTTGCTACCGCGATCATTTTCGAGGAGCGTTTTTTGGAGGGCGCCTGGACGTATTTTGTGTTCATCCCGGTGTTGTACGCCACTTTCACCTACTTTCGCAATCGGCTGGGCGCGCCCTCCCCAGAGATGGACTACCTGGGCCAACTGGATGCCGCACTGCTGGCGGGCTTCGGATTTGGACAGTATGAAAAAGTGGTCAGCGCGCCGGGCACGAACGGCTCGGTCAAAACTGTGGAGGTCTCCTGGCAACCGGAGCCAAAGGAGCGCAGCACCTGGCGGCAGCAGCGAGTCTCGTTCAAGAGCGTTGTGCTGCTGCTGGATGGCTCTGAATATGCAGCCCAGGCCATCCCGTTCACCAAAATGATTTGCAAACAGGCCGGCCTGCACTTGACCCTGCTGTCGTCCGTCAAAAACCACACCCCGGCCCTGCAACGCGAATACGATCAGACATACGAACAACGGCGCGCCTATTTGTCTCAGGTGGCGGAGAAGTTGCGCCAGGAGGGGATCGACGTGGAATACGAAATCCGTCCCGGATTCATCGCGGATGCTACCCGCGCGCTCGTCGATGAGCGTGGCATCGATCTGGTCGTCACCAGCACCAGGGGCAAATCCGGCCAAAAGCACTGGGGCAGCGGCGGCGTGTCGCGGAAACTGGTGCAGAAATGCACGGCCCCGGTAATTCTCGTTCCCACCGAAGAAGACGGCAAAGTTTCCCCGCGGCTGGATCGGATTTTGGTGGCCCTGGACGGTTCGATTTTCTCGGAACGAGTTTTGCCGTATGCACGCGCGATGGCGCAGACTTTTGACAGTGAATTGATATTGTTGACCGTTCCAGAAGTTCCAGAAACAGAGCACTACCGTGCGCCTGCCGGTGTGGTGGAAAGGATTCGCACAAAGGCAGAGTTGAACATCCGCAATTTTTTGGAAGCAGTGGCGCGCTCCCTGCGGGAAGAAGGCGTGCGGGTGAGCACACTCGTCACTGGATCGCGGTCCGTGCCAGCGATTGTTTCCATCAGTGAAGAAAAAGGTGTCGATATGATCATGATGACCTCGCACGGTCGTGGAGGGTTGGAGCTTTTCCTGATGGGCAGCGTTGCCGAACGGGTGGTCGATGAAACCGACAAACTCGTGTTCATGGTGCCCATTTGCGCGTAGCCAGTCAATCATCCCCCCCATCGCTGTCCACACTCCGGGGGGTAATCTGTGCAAGCTACTGACAGTACTTACGCAGTTGAGACCTCACAGGTCTACTACCACACGATGCAGGAAGATTTTACCCAAAATCGATTGCATCCGGGCATCTCCATGCGCTTTGAGACCTGTGAGGTCCGGGTGCGACTTTTCAAGTGCGTAAGTCCTACTACTGAGAATCAAAAGCGGCTTCCGAAATCAAGTTCGGAAGCCGCTGTTTTTTGAAACGACTATGGTCAGAACAAAATCGAGGCCAGCTCACGGCGGTAGTTGACGGTGACACTAGACTCGTCTCCGAGGATTTCGAAGAGCGCCAGGACGAGCTTTTGCACCTCTCCATTTCGGTAGCGTTTGTCGGCGCGTAAAATGTCCAGCAACCCGTCCAAAGCAGCCGGGAAATTGCCCCTTTTGATCAGGTTGAGCGCGCGCAGGAAAGTTGCTTCCAGAATTTCGTTATCAGGCAACGGTTGGGTATGGACCAGAGCTGCCGCCAGGGGGCGCAGCGTCTCGGCTTTGGCGTATTCTTTGCTGCCCGGGAACTTTTTCAAAATGTCCAGCGCTTCCTGGGCTTTGTTTTGGGCCAACAGGCTTTTCGACAACCCTAATAAGGCTGCTGGCGAAGAACGCTCCGAATTCAAAACCCGCCGGAAACATTCTTCCGCTTCGGCCCATCGATGTTCCGTGAGCAGGCTCTGCCCCTTCGAGAGGAGCAGGTCGTTTGGGCCTGGCGCAAGCTCTTTGAGAAAAGCCTCGATCTTGGGTCTGGGAAGCGCGCCCACAAACTCGGAAACGATTTGCCCGCCTCGAAAGCCTTTCACCGCCGGGATGCCGCGAATGTTGTAGCGGGTAGCAAGGTTGGGGTTGTCATCCACGTTGACTTTGGCGAGACGAAAACGACCGTCCGCCTCCTCTACCAGCGATTCCAACAACGGGCCTAATATCCGGCAGGGGCCACACCATTCGGCCCAAAAATCCACGACCACAGGTTTCTGGCGGGAATATTGGATGACTTCAAATTGGAAATCTGATTCACTTACCTCAATGATGTAATCGGATGACATTTGCTTCCCTCTTTCGAGCTTCTGGGTTTTGAGACCTCACAGGTCTACTACCACACGATGCAGGAAGATTTTACCCAAAATAGATTGCATCCGGGCATCTCCATGCGCTTTGAGACCTGTGAGGTCTGGGTACGACTTTTGGTGCGTAAGTCCTATCATCGTATATTTGCTATGTGAGAGGGGGACAGGGCGCTCTGCACCCCGCCCGGCGTTCCTGTGCATTTATTGCCTTATTTTACCAGTCTGGTATTAGATCAATATATGCGTTTGATTACAATTTCGACCCGGTTGGTAGTTTTTTACTGGTGCCTGGTGCCGTCGGGCATGATAGCCCCCTTGAGAGAGCGCACACCCCGCAATTGGTCGTCGCTCACAATGGTGCCCACCAATATCGTCTTAGACATATCCGCCCCTTTTAATGATGCGTAGTCCAGATTGGCACCTGTCAAGTCAGCGCCGCTGAGGTCCGCACCGTTCAAGTCTGCCCAGATCAGGTTGGATTTGCGTAAAATCGCGCCTCGAAACGAAGCCCCTTCCAGGTATGCGCCATTGAAATTCGTCTCGATGAGACTGGTTCCGTCGAATGGGACACGGTAAAGCATAGCGCGGGAAAAATTTGCACCATCCAACACCGTGTTTTGCAAATATGTCCCATAAGGAGCCACTGCAACTGGATACACGTTGCGGAAGTCCCTTCTACCCGCCTTGTATTCTTTGATGATTGTTTGCGCGTCCATGAGCAAGGCATCTGGAAACTGCTGTTTTACCCACTCGGTAGGGTCTTGTTTTTCTGCCGGTTCGATAGACGCGTCTTTTCGTTTGGGCACAGGTCTTTCCCTTCTCTTTGACGTGGGCGGCCTGGAGCTTAGAACGGATAAGATTTGGGAAAGTAACCAATACCCGATGAAAAGCAGGATCAGGACAATTACTACGCTCAAGAGAATGAACAACAATGTCAGGTTGTTCTCGATTTGGAGCGCAGAAAGAAAAAGGGAGAGGGGCTGAACCGCGGCGGTCATTTGTGGTGATAAAATCTGTAGCCGGGATGCAAGGGAGAGGCTGACGCAACAGTTCCTCTGTAACGGTAGGGGAAATTGCCTCGGCGGAAAAACACCGCTTCGCAATAACGTGCCCAAGCACTCACGAGAATTGTAGCATGGGTTGGTTAAAAGTCGTTAATTCTTTGTTGACGAACGTCCATCGCCATGCTATGATGCAATGGCGCAAAAAGCTTTTATTCTGATGATTGTTTTACCGCCATGCGCAATTTATCGTTGCTTTTTTTCAGGCATACTCATGAGTTTGGAGTTCGTCTTTCGTATTTTAGGAATGATTTTATTCGCCGCGGGGGGAATTTCAGTGGGGGTCTATCTCAGCGGGTTGGCTGCTGCCTCCCCTGAATTATACGCTGTTGTGATGGGGTTGGTGGGGGCGCTGGTCGGATTGGTGCTGACTCCTTTTTTGACCACCCGCCCGGTGCGGGCCATTCGTTCGATACTTGGAAATGTCTCCACCCGGACGCTGTTCTCCAGCCTGAGCGGGCTGATCGTGGGGCTGATCATTGCGGCGCTGCTCTCCATTCCTTTGTCTTTGTTGCCGCCACCGCTGGGTCAGATATTGCCGCTTGCGGCTGCGATCGTGTGTACCTATTTAGGCGTTACGGTCTTCATCGCCCGGCAAGAAGACATTCGCACAATGCTCCAGGCCTTCATCCGCGCCCCCATCGGGAGGTCAGACGAGGAGGCCAAAGAGCCGATGGTATTGCTGGATACCAGCGTGATCATTGATGGCCGCATTGCAGACATCGCCCGCACAGGGTTTCTGCCGCGCGTTCTGTTGATCCCCCGCTTCATCCTCAACGAACTACAGCACATCGCGGATTCCGCGGACAATTTGCGCCGCCAGCGAGGCCGCCGCGGCTTGGAGGTCTTGTCAGAATTGCAAAAAAACAGCACTGTCTCTGTGCAGATCAGCGATTTGGACGTGGAAGGCAGCCAGCCTGTGGACGATAAACTCGTTCTGCTGGCGAAGAGGTTAGGCTGTCCGGTGCTGACGAATGATTACAACCTCAACCGGGTGGCCGATTTACAAGGCGTGAGGATACTGAACATCAATGAGCTGGCCAATGCGGTCAAGGCGATCTATCTGCCGGGCGAATCTTTGACTGTAAAGATTATCCAGAAGGGCAAAGAGCACAATCAGGGAGTGGGCTATTTGGAAGACGGCACCATGATCGTGGTAGAAAATGGCAGTGAATACATCGGCGCCCAGGTGAACACTGTCGTCACCAAAGTATTGCAAACGGCTGCCGGGCGGATGATCTTCGCCCGACCCGTGAAACATTAGCCAGGACAATTTGAATGACACTCCGGATTTACAACACACTCACCAGAAAAAAGGAAACTTTTGAACCCCTACAGGCCGGTAAGGTCTTGATGTACGTCTGCGGGCCGACGGTGTATGACAACGCACACATCGGCCATGCCATGTCTTCGGTGGTGTTCGACGTGATCCGCCGTTACCTGGAATTCAGCGGCTATCAGGTGCGGCACGTGATGAACTACACCGATGTAGACGACAAAATCATTCAGAGAGCTAACCAACTGGGGGAGAACCCTTTCGATCTGGCCGAGAGGTACATCCAGAAGTACAAGCAACATCTCGACGATTTGAATGTGCTCCAGGCGCACCTCAATCCACGTGCCACCCAGGAAATCGATCACATCATTCAGATGGTTCAAAAATTGATCGAGCGCGGCTACGCCTACGTTTCGGATGGCAGCGTGTACTTTCGGGTCTGCAAGGACGAAGACTATGGCAAACTTTCCCGCCGCAGGCTGGAAGAATTGCAGGCCGGCGCGCGCGTCGATGTGGATGAACGCAAAGAAAACCCGCTGGACTTCGCGCTCTGGAAAGCGGCCAAAGAAGGCGAACCCTATTGGGAAAGCCCGTGGGGACGCGGGCGCCCCGGCTGGCACATCGAGTGCTCGGCCATGAGCCTGTTCCACCTGGGGGAACAAATCGACATCCACGGCGGGGGGAACGATCTGATCTTCCCCCATCACGAGAACGAGATCGCCCAATCCGAGAGCTACACCGGCAAGCCCTTTGCCAAATACTGGGTACACAACGGTATGCTCCAGTTGTCGGGCGAGAAGATGTCCAAATCATTGGGCAACCTGATCACCATCGATGAATTTCTGTCGCGCTACGATGCCGATGTTTTTCGGCTGATCGTGTTGAACTCCAGTTATCGCGGCCCGTTGAGCTTCAACGATGAGATTATCGAGCAGGCCCGGCGGGGGCTGGAGCGATTGCAGAGCGGGCTGCGTCCCCCCCGCCCGGACGCGGAGGGGGCCTCTGACGAGGTGCGCCGGGCACTGGCAGAACAGATGACCGCCACCCGGGAGGGGTTCGTCCGCGCCATGGACGATGATTTCAACACCGCGGCCGCGTTGGGGCATTTATTCGATCTGGTACGCGCCATCAACCAGGCACGCGACGCAGGGGCCGCCTCCTCAGACCTGTCCGCGGCCCAATCGTTACTGAAAGAACTGGCCGGTGTTCTTGGCCTGCGTCTCGAAGCGAAAGAGAAACACTCTCCCGCGGACCCGTTCATCGACCTGCTGGTGGAAATTCGCACCGAGCTGCGCGGCCGGAAGTTGTGGGACCTTTCGGACCGGATACGAGACCAACTGAAAGCCCTGGGAGTGATCATCGAAGACAGCAAACAAGGCTCGGTTTGGCGCTGGGAATAATGCGGGAATGGCTTTTTGGTCGCAACGCGGTGTACGAGAGCTTGCAGGCGCGGCGGCGGCACTTCTTTCGCCTGCGTGTGGCAGAGGGGGCAAAAGAAAGGGGACGGCTCAAGGACATCCTGGAAATTTGCCGCGGGAGAAACATCCCGATTGAGCACCTGCCGCGAAAACAGTTGAACGTCCACGCCGCGGGGCATCAGGGGGTGGCTTTGCAGGCTTCGGGCTACCCCTACAGCGATCTGGTGCAGATTTTGGAACATGCCAACGGCCGCGCAGACGCGCCGTTTCTTCTGATTCTGGACACCTTACAAGACCCCCAGAATCTGGGGTCGCTCTTGCGCAGCGCGGAGGCGTTCGGGGTACACGGCGTGCTTTTACCACTGCGGCGCACCGCCACCATCACTCCGGCGGTGGTCAACAGCTCTGCCGGTGCGAGCGAACACCTGCTGATCGCGCAGACCAACCTTGCCCAGGCGATCCGGGTGCTGAAATCGGAAGGGGTGTGGGTGGTGGGCCTGGAGCGCGTCCCGGATGCACGCCCCCCTCACCGGTTGCGCCTGGACGGCCCGCTCGCGCTGGTGGTCGGCAGCGAAGGAGAGGGAATGCGCCCGTTGACCAGAAAATCATGTGACGTGTTTCTCCAGCTTCCCATGCAGGGGCGGGTGGCCTCGCTGAATGCCGCGGTAGCCGGCTCAATTGCCCTCTACCTTGCCCGGCAGGAACGGGAAAACCCACGCCCGGTACGGTCATAAAAACGTAACTGCTCAGTTATCGGGAAGCCAGAAGCGTAGAGCGTAATTACCCTAATTACCCAATTACCCAACTACCCAACTACCCAACACCCAGGGCAAGCACCCCAACTCGAACCTTACCCCCGGAGCACACCATGACCCTCAAACCCGGCTGGCAAGGCCGTTTTTACGAAGATTTCGAGATCGGCGATGTGTACCAGCACCCCCTGGGGCGCACCATTACCGAGACCGATAACATCTGGTTCACGCTGCTGACCATGAACCCCAACCAGTTGCACTTCAACCGCGAGTACGGCAAACGCACCGAGTTTGGCCGCTGCCTGGTGGACAGCACCCTGACCCTGGCCATTGTCACCGGCCAGAGCGTGGCAGACGTCAGCCAGAATGTGATCGCTAACCTGGGATGGGACGAAGTGCGCCTGCCCCACCCGGTCTTCAACGGTGACACGATTTACGCGGTCTCCGAGGTGATCGACAAACGCGAATCAAAATCCCGCCCCTATGCCGGCATCGTCAAAGTCCGCACCCGCGGGGTGAACCAGGACGGCAAAGTGGTGATCAGCTTCGTGCGCACCATCCTGGTCTACAAACGCGATCACGCTCCCCAACGCGGCCTCTTTCCGAAGATCGAGGAGGAAAGTTAGAGAGTAGGAAGGCATCCTGAGCGGACGTAGATAGGACTTGCGCAGTTCATGCCTGCTGTTGTTTGTGTCATTCTGAGCGATAGCGAGGAATCTCAACGATGGTGAGGGAGATGAAGACGGACGACCGGGGACGGGGGACGGGGGACG
>JALUWE010000312.1 GCA_027019845.1 Anaerolineales bacterium
CGCTGCGCTCTCAGATTCTTCGGTCGCTGCGCTCTCAGATTCTTCGGTCGCTGCGCTCCCTCAGAATGACAGGAGGGGGTGCGCTTTTGCGATCTGTGTAAGCTCTGTAAGTAAAAGACGAATGTTATACGAACCTGCCGCGCCATCACTTACTCCGTGACCACTACCTGGATTACAATTGCCCCCATGCGTGATTCGGTCATTGGCATTCTGTCCGGTCTGGCTGCGGCCTCGATTTGGGGCGGTATGTACGTGGTCAGTGATGTGGTGTTGGAGGTCGTCCCGCCTTTCACGCTGCTGACGTTCCGGCTGTTGCTGGCCATCCTGGTGCTGGCCGGGTTTGTTGTGCGGCAGGGGATAGGAAAGCTCTCGCGCCAGCAGTTTTTCCAGATCGCGGCTGTGGGGGCGGTGGGGTACGGGATTTCGCTGGGTTTCCAGTTTGTCGGCACCCGCTTGTCCACCGCGGCGAACGGCGCGCTTCTCACTGCGGCCACCCCGGCGTTCGTAGCGTTGTTCGGCTATTGGCTGCTTGGCGAAAAGCTCACCTCGCGCAGGTGGCTGGCGTTGGTGCTTGCCACTGCCGGTGTGCTGGTCGTGGTTGACCCGCGCAGTGTGCGGCTGTCGCCGGATGTGTTTTGGGGCAATCTCAGTCTGCTGGCAGCCGGTTTGACCTGGGCGTTGTATTCTGTGCTGGTGCGGCGGGTGATCTTGCAAGACCTGGCCCTGTTGCCGGTCACGCTGATCGTGTTGTTGGGCGGACTGTTTCTGACGCTGCCTCTGGCGTTGGTGGAGGGGGGTGTGGGTGCGCTCGGCCTTTTGACCTGGGAGCTGGTATTGGGAGTGATCTACCTGGGGGTGATTTCGACCGCCCTGGCCGTGGTGTTATGGACCAGGGCATTTGCCCTTTTGGAGGCTGGCCCGGCATCGCTTACCTTTTTTGCCCAGCCTGTCGTCGGCGCGGGGTTGAGCGCGCTTTTTTTGGGGGAGCGGCTGTCGTGGCTGTTTTTTGCCGGGGGGATTTTGATCGCCGCGGGGTTGTGGCTGGCGGCTCGAGAGCGGTGATCCGTTCGGCTTAGGGGTGTTGCCCAACGGTGTGCAACAGAATCAGGTTGGAGCGGCGCATTTGCGCGACCGGGAATCCACAGATCAGCACCACCTGCTGGCCGCGCTGGATACCCATCTTGCTCAACATGGCGGTTTCGACCTGGGCTAACAGGTCTTCCATCGTGTCGGCGCGCGGGATCAGGTGGGGGATCACACCCCAGAACAGGGTCAGGCTGCGGTAGGTGTGCGGTTCGGAGGTGAACCCCAGGATGGGCACCTGGGGGCGGGTTTTGGACATGTAGCGCGCAGTGCTGCCCGATTGGGTGAACACGGCCACCGCGGCCACGTGCCGGTCCTCCGCCAGTTCCGCGGCAGCCCGGCAGATGTAAACCGCTTCGTTGTGCGTTTCGTCCTCTTCGGGCGTGCCCTGCCAGCGTCCCCATTTTGCCAGCCGGGCCTCTGCCTGGCGGGCGATGGCATCCATCATTTCGATGGATTTCAGGGGGTAGTCCCCAATCGCGGTCTCCCCGGAGAGCATCAGCGCGTCTGTGCCGTCGAAGATGGCGTTGGCAACGTCGGAGGCCTCGGCGCGGGTGGGCCGCGGGCTGTGGATCATGGAATCCAGCATTTGGGTGGCGGTGATGACCAGTTTGGAGTGCTGGTTGGCGGATGCGATGATCTGCTTTTGCGCGATGGGGACGGATTCGGGGGGCATCTCGACGCCCAGGTCGCCGCGTGCTACCATCACCCCGTCCGAGGTCTGGATAATGCTTTGCAGGTTTTCCAGCGCTTCGGGACGTTCGAGCTTGGCGATCAGCGGCATCCTGGCCCGGTCGGGGTACTGCTGCGCTACCGCCCGCCGGACACGGGCGACATCCTCCGCAGTGCGCACGAAGGAGATGGCCACCGCGTCCACGCCCTGTTCCAGCCCGAACATCAGATCGGCCGCGTCTTTTTGGGTGAAGCTGGGAATGTCCAGCCGCGCCCCCGGCAGGTTGACCCCTTTGTGGGGCAGCAGCGTGCCGCCCAGCACGACCTCGCACAGCACTTCGTCTCCCCGGCGTTCCTTGACCACCAGGTCGAGCTGTCCGTCTGCCAGCAGGATGCGGCTGCCGGGCCGGGCGTAATCCACAAACTCCGGGAAATCGACCGGGATGCGTTCCTGGTCTCCAACGATGGGCGCGG
>JALUWE010000313.1 GCA_027019845.1 Anaerolineales bacterium
AGGGGAGGAAAGGGGGGAGGGGGGCGAGGTGGTGGGCGGCCAGCTTTTCGCCTTCAACCCTTCGGTACGATTTCCGGCCATCCAGGCTCTTATCTCCAATTTCCAGTCTGCAATTTCCGTTCTTCCTCCTCTCCTTCTTGCCGCGGCTCTTGCTGCACCGCTTGCCTTGCCTTTGCTGGAGTTCACCCGCCTGTCCACCCGCGCCGCGTTGACGCCGCAGGACGTGTTGGTGTTTTCGCTGCCGCCTGCCCGCTTGCTCGGTTTGCTGTTTCCGGATACCGGCGGGTTGCAGGAGTGGGTGGTGTATCCGGGTGGGGGGGTGCTTTTGTTGGCGCTGATCGGGTTGGGCTGGCCGGTTGTGCGCGGTAGGGGGGCGTTTTGGTGGTGGGTGTTTGCCGCGGCTGTGTTGTTTTCGTTGGGGGGGTATTTGCCGGGCATGTCGCTGGTGGCGCGGCTGCCGGGGATGAGCCTGTTGCGTGTGCCTGCGCGGGCTTTTTTTCTGGCGGGGATGGCGTTGGCGGTGCTGGCCGGGTTGGCGTTCGACGGTTTGATCGAGGGGGTGCCGCGGCGGGGGCGGCGGCGTGCCGCGCGGTTGGTGTTTTTTTGGGCGGCTTTGGCGGGCGGGTTTGCGTTGGGGGTCTGGCTGGTGGCGCGGCGGCTGCCGTTCGCGTTTGGGTGGGGCGCGGCCGTGGCGCTGCTGGCGGCTTTGGGGGCGAGCGCAGCTTTGTCGAAGCGGGTGCCCCGGCCGGTTTGGGTCGGGCTGTTGATCGGGG
Source organism: Anaerolineales bacterium (assembly GCA_027019845.1). Taxonomy (GTDB): domain Bacteria; phylum Chloroflexota; class Anaerolineae; order Anaerolineales; family JABWBV01; genus JALUWE01. Next base: position 774 of record JALUWE010000313.1, read on the forward strand.
TGTGTGTCATCGATTGGGGCGTGGTGAATGTGCGGGGTCTGTCCCCACGCCCGCGCGGGGTGGTTTTCTCCCAGGGGGAGGCCGCCGCGGTGTATCTGGCGCGGCAGGAGGGGCGCTTCCGGGTGTATTCGCCTTCGTACAGCCTGCCGCAGCTGGCCGCGGCGCGCTACGGCCTGGAGTTAGCCGATGGCGTGGACCCGTTGCAGTTGGCCGGGTATGCGGCGTATTTGAGCGCGGCGAGTGGTGTGCCGTGGAGGGGGTATAGCGTCACGCTGCCGGCGTTGGAAGGCGAGGTGGCCAGCGCAAACGCGGGGTACACGCCCGATGCGGATTTGTTGGGGCTGCTGAATGTGCGTTTTGTGCTGGCGGCGTTCGATTTGCAGGCCGAAGGGTTGGTGCTGCGGGAGCGGTTTGGGGGGACGCGGGTGTATGAGAATGTGCGGGCGCGCGGCCCGGGTTGGGTTCAGCCCGCGGGCAGCCCGCTGGGGACGGTTGGAAGCCCGGCGCAGGTGGAATGGTCGCCCAACCGCATCCGGGTATGGGCGCGGGGTCCGGGGTTGCTGGTGCTTTCGGAGGTGGCGTATCCGGGCTGGCGGGCGGCGGTGGATGGCCGTCCCGCGCAGTTGGAGAGGGCGGGGATTTTCCGAGCGGTGCGTTTGCCGCCAGGAGGGCATGAGGTGGTGTTTACTTTTCGACCCTGGAGCCTGTACGTGGGGTTGGGGATTTTTGCGTTCGCGGTGGTCTTCCTGTCGTGGCGGGTTTTTTTGGGACCCCGGGCTGTTCGCCGTGTGTCGATCATGGCGTTGCGAGTGATTATGGTTTGGCTATTGCCGGGCGTGGCTGGCAGAGAGAGACGCGAAGCGCGATGAATAACGTTTCGTCTTATTTTTTTACATCTCGTGCGGAGCGCGGTTGGGTGCTGCGATTCGCGCTTTTGGGGATGCTGCTGACCACAGTTCCTTATCTGTGGGGTTTCGCTTCGCAGGGGCAGGATTGGGTGTTTACCGGTTTCGTGTTCGCGGTGGAGGACGGTAATTCGTACATCGCCAAGATGTTGGGGGGTGCGGCGGGGGCGTGGCTGTTTCGCACGCCGTACACTGCGGCCCCCCAGCGCGGGGTGCTGGCTTTTTTTCCATACATCCTGCTGGGCAAGTTGACAGCCGGTCCGGCCCAGCACTTGCAGCTTGTCGCGCTTTTTCATGTGTACCGCTTGATTGCCGGGGTGTTGGCGATTCTGGCGACGTATGATTTCATCGCCTTTTTCGTGCGCGAGGTGTGGTTGCGGCGATTGGGCGTTGCGCTGGCCGCGTTCGGGGGCGGGTTGGGCTGGCTGCTGGTGCTGCTGGGCCGCGGGGACTGGCTGGGGTCGTTGCCGCTGGATTTTTATTCGCCGGAGACGTTCGGCTTCCTGGCTCTCTATGGGCTGCCGCACCTGGCGGTGGCGCGCGCGTTGCT
>JALUWE010000314.1 GCA_027019845.1 Anaerolineales bacterium
GGTTGGAAAGGGTTTGGGGTGTTGCCTGGGTTTACAAACGTACCATAGCACCTCCTTGTGCAGCTTTGACCAGTTAGACAACTTAGACAACTGAGACCAGTTAGACCAGTTAGACCACTCCGACCACTCACCACCCGCCGTGCCTCTGAACGAATTGCAGCGCCTCCTCTTCGTAGGCCATGAAGTTGGCGCAGCCATGCCGGGTGACCACGATGGCGCCACAGGCATTGCCCATGCGGGCGGATTTGTACCAGTCCCAGCCTTTGAGCACGCCGTAGATGAAACCGCTGGCGAACGCGTCCCCGGCCCCCAGCACGTTGAGCACCTCGACCGGAAAGCCGGGGGCCTCGACAGGGGGGGCGTTTTTCGGGTACACGGCACATCCCTGCGCGCCGCGCTTGACCACCAGGGCCTGCGGGCCGAGGGCCAGTAGCGCCTGGATGGCCTCGTCCAGGTTGCCGGTCACTTGCGGCGCGGAGATTTGCGAGCCGGAGATGGTCAGCTGCGCGGGGTCGGTCAACATGGCGGCCAGAATTTCCTCTTCGGTGCCGAAAGCGATGTCCACCAACGGCAGGATGGCGCGGACGGCCACACCGAACGCGCGCGGGTCGTGCCACTGATCGGCGCGCAGGTCGAGGTCGAAAAACACGCAGAGGCCCGCGGCCCGGGCTTGTTCGACTGCGAAAATGGTGGCGGTGCGGCTGGGGTCACGGCTCAGGTTGGTGCCGGCGAACTCGAAGGCGCGGCTGTTGGCGATGGGGGCGGCCAGCACGTCGTCGATGGTCAGTTGGATGTCCGCGGCGTTGTTGCGGTAGAACACCAGGGGGACGCGCTCTTTTTCGATCCCCAGCAGCACCGCGCTGCTGCGCGCCGAGGTCTTGCGGGGGATGTAGCGGGTGTCCACGCCCTCCTGGTTCAAAAAGTGCAGAATGAAGTCCCCGACCGGGTCTTCGCCGACCGCGGTGAGCAGCGCGGTGCGCAGCCCCAGCCGCCGCGCGCCGACCGCGATGTTGGTGGGCGAGCCGCCCACGTAGGCCGCGAACGAGCGGATGTCCACGAATGGGACCCCGATGTCGTTGGCGTACAGGTCGATGGAGGAGCGTCCCATGGTGAGGAGGTCGAATTGGGGGGAGGGCATGGTTCAGTGTTCAGTGTTGCTCAGTGTGCCTGCCCGTCCTGCGCTGCCCAGGACCCGGCATTTGTGGGCCACCAGGCGGGCGTATTCGCCCATGTAGCGCCTGCCGGGTTCGGTGAAGTCGAACTTTTCGGGGTGATCGCGGAAGAATTCGCGGTGGAGGCGCGTCCAGAGCAGGCGGCCATCGGTGCCGACGTTGACTTTGGTGACGCCCAGGCGGATGGCCTCGGGGAGGTGTTTTTCGTCCAGGCCTTGCGCGCCCGGTTCGAGCGCGCCCCCCGCGGCGTTGATGCGGGCGACTTCTTGGGGGTAGACTGCGGAGGCGCCGTGCAGCACAAGGGGGAAACCGGGCAACCGGGATTGGATGGCAGCCAGGCGGTCGAGGCGTAGGCCGCTCCTGGCGGCGAATTTATACGCGCCGTGGCTGGTGCCGACCGCGACGGCCAGGCTGTCGCAGCCGGTGCGCTCGACGAATTCGGCAGCCTGATCGGGATCGGTGAGCAGCGCCTCCCGTTCTTCCACGCGCAGGTGGTCTTCCTGCCCGGCCAGCACGCCCAACTCGGCCTCCACGCTGATGCCGCGCTCATGGGCGCGCGCCACCACCCGCCGCGTGACGGCCACGTTTTCCTCGAAGGGATGGTGGGAGGCGTCGATCATCACGGAAGTGAAACAGCCGGAGTCTATCGCCTGGTAGCAGGTCTCTTCGCTGCCGTGGTCGTGGTGTACGGCGAAGACCGCTTCGGGGTAGCGTTCGTGCGCGGCCAGGATCATGTGGTGCAGCATCTCCAGCCCGGCATAGCCCCACGCGGCGCGGGAGAGGGCGACGATGAAAGGGGCCTGCACCTCCGTTGCGCCGCGGAACAGCCCCAGGATTTGTTCCATGTTCGCCACGTTGAAGTGGCCGATGGCGTATTGGCCGTATGCCGGGCGGTAGAGGTCGGTGGTGGGGAGGGGCATGGTCAGTTGTCAGTTGTCAGTTTTCAGTTGTCAGTTTTGGGGTGTCAGTTGTCAGTTGTCAGTTTTCAGGGGTCAGGGGTAGTAAAAAATGGATACCGCACACTGAACACTGAACACTGAACACTGCTCACTGAA
>JALUWE010000315.1 GCA_027019845.1 Anaerolineales bacterium
GGGCCATGGGGTTGCGGGCCAAGGCGCAAGCTGTAATGGTCGGCACAGGGGACTACCGGCAATCCCTCCATTTGTACGATAGAGCGATTGAAATCCATCGCGCATTTGACGACGCATTGGGGGAGGCGCTGGTACAGATGACGCGCATCTGGGCGTTGGCGAATTTGGGCCGCTATGATGAGGCGATTCAGAAAGGCGAGCAGGCACTTGAAGTGCTCAAAGCGCATGGGCGCTTGCGCGATCTGGCTTCTCTGCACAACAACTTGGCTCTGGTACACAATCGGGTGGGAAGATACGCGCAGGCGTTGGAGATGTTCAGCAAGGCCGGAGAGATTTTCCGGCAGCTGGGTGAGGAGGGAAAAAGTTTTCTGGTGACCAACGAGGGAAATCGAGCGTGGGCACTTTGTAACACGGGACGGCTGCGCGAGTCCATCGAAGTCGGCCAACAAGCCCTGGCGCTGGCGGACTCTCTTGGGCAAACAACGGTAAAAGCCCGTATTCAACACAACATGGGGCTGGCGTATTTTCTTCGCAACCAGTACAACCACGCTCTCTCGCTGTTTCAGGAGGCCAAAACCACACATTTGGAAAACGAACAGCATCACGAAGCCGCGTTGTGTGATCTTTCGAGCATCAGTTGTTTGCTGCTATTGCGGCGTTTCGATGATGTGTTGCGGAAGTGTGCCCAGGTGCGCTCCTTTTTTGTGGCTGCGGGAATGCGCCACGAGGAAGCCTGGACGATTTTGCACCGGGCGCAAGCGCTCACCGAGCTGGGAGATTACCACCAGGCGATTGGCGCGTTGGAGCAGGCCGAAGCGTTGTTTTCTCAAGAGGGCAATCTGCCTCTGGTAGCCGAGTGCGAATTGGGAATTGCCATTCTGTTGCAGCGCACCGGAGAGTTGGAACACAGTCTCGAGCAAACGCGCAAGTGCATCCAACAGTTCGACCGCCTGGAACTCACTTTTTACTCGGTATACGCCAGGTTGGTGGAAGCTCAGCTGTTGGCCGCGTTGGGCGATTGGGAGGCCAGCCGTTTGCAGTTGAAACAGGTGGTCGAAACCTCCCAGAAAAATGATTTGCCCTGGACGTTGTATCAGGGGTATGATTTGTTGGGAAAGTTAGCCAAACAGCGCGGCGAGTACCAGGAGGCGTTTCGGTTTTTCGAGCAGGCTATTGCCGAATTGGAGCGGCTGCGCAGCAACGTGATGCTCGAATACCGCCCAGGCTTCCTGGAAGACAAGCAGGAAGTTTATGAACGGATGGTCGATTTGTGTTTGGAGACAGGCCAGGATGCGCAGGGGTTACTGTATGCAGAACGCGCCAAGTCGCACGCTCTGCTCGAACTTCTGGCGTACCGGTTGGACCTGGGCATCTACGCTCGCGACGCGACAGATGAACCCCTGGTGGCCGAGCTGGCAGCTTTGCGCTCCCAACGAGAAGAGCGCATCCGTTTTGTGCAGGATATTCTCACCGGATCAGGGGGCGAAGATGGCGCGCTTGCCATGCGCCTGCAAAAAGAAATCCGCACCGTGGAACAGAAAATAACGGATTTGTGGCACCAATTGCTGGTCTGCAACGCGGATTATGTCAGGAACGCTTCCCTCTGGGAAGTACGTACCGAGAATGTGCAACCGTACCTGGCGGAAGATACCCTGGTGTTGGAATACTTCCGGGTTGCAGACCGGTTGGTCGTGTTTCTGATCACCGGCGGGGAGCAGGGCCGCGTCGAAGCCGTGCCTCTGGGGGCAAAGTATGCACATCTCGAACGGTTATTGCAAAGTTTCCAAATGAATTTGCGGCTGACCCCGCGAACCGCACCAGACCGCCTCCAGGACCTGGAGGCCAACGTCCGTGGCATCCTGGACCGCCTTTTCGACAGCCTGCTCGCGCCCATACACGAACGGCTTGCAGCCTATCCGCGGCTGATGATCGTGCCGCACGGTTCGCTTCACTACCTGCCTTTCCACGCGCTTTTCGATGGGGAAAAATACCTGATTCAGACACACCAGATCAGTTACCTGCCGTCTTCCAGTCTGCTGCGATATTGTCTGGCAACCGAAAAGGGGCAGAAAGCCTGCCTTTCCATCGGGCATTCCTATGGCGGGCGGCTGCCCTATGCGGTGGAAGAGGCCAGAATGGTGGCCGCCTTATGGAGGAGTGAGCCGCTGGAGGAGAGCCAGGCCACACTCGAGGCCTTTCGCACCGCCGCGGGCGAATAC
>JALUWE010000316.1 GCA_027019845.1 Anaerolineales bacterium
TTTTCTCCGAAGATCAGGGTAATTATAACGCGATTGTGTGGTAAGTTCGGGGGGCGGTCTGCAAACCGGTCAAATCCCCTTTTTCGCCAGAGTGTTGTACAATACGCAGGCTGAGGATGTTGTGTTTGATGGTTCGCTTTCGTTGTCTGTTTTTGAGGAGGTACTCCCCATGTTCTCGTGGAAACGGCTTTGTACCGTGCTTGCTGGCGTGATCGTGGCGGTCAGCCTGGGGGGGAGGTTGGCGCCTCTTGCATGGGCCGCGCCGAACCTGGACGGCGGGGGTCCCCCGCCGACGGACACCCCTACGCTACCGCCGCCGACCAACACGCCCGAACCACCAACCGCTACCCCTCCCCCGCCACCCACCGACACCCCTACCCCGCCGCCTCCCACGCCGGTCGTTCAGCCGACAGAGGCAGGTGTGCAGAATGCGGTCCCGGAATCCGCGCAGACCGCGGCGCAACCTTCACGCGCCAACTCGTTCCTCGGTTTTTTGCTGTGTGTTGGCGTGTTGATTGTGCTTGGGCTGGCCGCGCTGAATATATGGTCGCGGCGTCCGCAGTGAGGCAGTATCCGGCATGGACGGTACCCGCCTGCCGGGCCACGCAATGGACAATTCTCAAAAATAGGACTTGCGCACTTGAAAAGTCGCACCCAGACCTCACAGGTCTCAAAGCGCATGGAGATGCCCGGATGCAATCTGTTTTGGGTAAAATTTTCCTGCATCGTGTGGTAGTAGACCTGTGAGGTCTCAACTGTGTAAGTGCTGTCAGGTAGTGGTCACGGAGTAAGTGATGGCGGGGCAGGTTCGTTAACATTCGTCTTTTACTGACAGAGCTTACACAGATCGCAAAAGCGCACCCCCCTCCTGTCATTCTGAGGGAGCGCAGCGACCGAAGAATCTGAGAGCGCAGCGACCGAAGAATCTGAGAGCGCAGCGACCGAAGAATCTGAGAGCGCAGCGACCGAAGAATCTGAGAGCGCAGCGACCGAAGAATCTGAGAGCGCAGCGACCGTCGGGGCGACCGGCCGGTCGCCCCGACCCCCAACAACCACGCCCCGAACAGCCGTCCCCCGTCCCCGGTCATCCGTCTTCATTCCCCCCCCATCGTGTGGTAGTAGACCTGTGAGGTCTCAACTGCGTAAGTACTGGTGTTGAGTGCTTCGCCGCGCTCAGCGTAAACACTTCGGCACTCTCAGCGTAAACGCCGCCCGACGAAGCGATCTCCCATACCCACTCAAGGCACATCCAGCCGTCTGACCGCCTCCTCAGCCGCTTCCACCGGCTCCAGATTGCCCCGGAACAATTCGATCATCGGCTGTTGGATGGCAGGGCCGAGCGTGTTCAGCACTGCCACATCAGGAATCGGATGCGCGGCGAGCACGATCTGCTCGGCCAGGGTTCTGGAAGCGCTTTCAGGCCAGTTCGACAGCGCGCTCGGGCGGGCGGGCAGATAGCCAGCCGCAGCCGTCCAGCGGGCCAGGAATGCACTGTCGCTCATAAATTGCGCCAGCTGCGCGCTAATTTCTTGATGATCGCTCTCCGGGTTGCTGAGTGCCCAGGCCCACCCATCCACATAGGTAAACGGCACCCCGCCCGGGGTGGGCAACAAGACCGCGGCAAGCCCCCCCGAGGGGGCTTGAAAATATTGTGAAACCCAGGCGACAGCCAGGGCTGCTCTTTCGGTCGTCAACGCTTGCAGGCTGTCCTCTTCGTCGATGTACGTGGTGATTCGGGGTTGCAAAACGCCCTGATCGAGCGCCTGGCGATAAAATCGAAACACCGAGGCCAGCGTTGCCGGGGCAAGGGTAAGTCTGCCCTGGGCATCGTGTACTTTACCCCCTGCGGCCTGATAAAGTGCCAGCGTGAAAAGCTGTTGAGGCGAGCCGGCCGGGAACGCCAACGGTGTGGTGAGTTGCAGCGTAGTGGTCCAATCTCTGGGTGGCTGGCCTACCTCGTCCGGGCGGTACAGCAGCACCAGCGCATCATAGGCAAAGGGAACACCATACACCAGACCGTTGTAACGCGCCAGTTCAGCAACATAGTCATACCAATCCGTATCCGCGTCGATGAATTCAAAGGCATCGAAGGGGAACAGCAATTGGCGGGCGGCAGCCACTTCCAGCACGGGCCGGGGAATCAGCACCAGATCGGGAAGTGCTTGCGGAGCAGCCGCCTGCGTGGCGCTCAGAGAGTCCAACATGCCGCCCGGCCCGTAAGCGGCCTTGATACGCGTCTCTATCCGTATCCCCGGATGCAGCAAACCGAATTCCTCCAGCCGTGCTCGCAACATCTCGCCTGCCGCGGTGCCAGAACCCGGATCGAATTCCGAGGTCAGCCAGATTCTCAAGGTGAGGGGCTGTTGGTCTTCGGGAGGCGGCTGCTCGAAAACGGGCGGCGTAGCTGTCGGCGTGGGTTCGATCTCGGCATCTGGCGGGTTGTCGGGAGGTGGAGGGGCGGGGTTGGAGCAGCCTCCCAAAAAGAACACCAAAACGATCAGAACGCCGCTGATTGTACGCTTCATCACCCCAGTTCTACCGGCTGGCTGAGCATGGCGACCAGCAATTTGACCCCGTTTTGAACGTCATTGAAATCCACCATCTCGGAGGGCGAGTGAATGTAGCGCGAGGGGACGGAGAGACACCCCGCGGGAACACCGGCGCGGCTGATCTGGATGGCGCGGGCGTCCGTCGTTCCTCCCTCCAGCACTTCGAGCTGGTAAGGGAGGCGGGCTTCCTCGGCGCGCGCCACCATCCACGCCACCACGCGCGGGTCGGAGAGCATCCCGCTGTCGCGCACTTTGATGGCCGGTCCGTTTCCAAGTTTGACGGCCATTTTGGGGCCGTTCGGGGTATCGCCCGAACGAGTCACGTCCACCGCGATGCCAATGTCTGGGTTCACGCCATAGGCAGAAGTGGTTGCCCCGCGCAGCCCGACTTCTTCCTGCACGCTGAACACGAAGTAGACCTGGTGGGGGGTGTCTTCGAGCTGGCGCAGGGTCTCGATGGCTATGGCCACCCCGATGCGGTCGTCCATGGCTTTGGAGACCAGCCGGTTGCCCAAATCCGTGAAGGGGCGCTCGAATGCGGCCACGTCTCCCACCTTGACAGGGCAGTTTTTGGGGCTGGTGGCGCCCACGTCGATGTACATCTGGCTGAGGGGCAGGGCTTCGCGCGCGCCGGCCTGCTCCTGCCCGATCACGCCCTGCACACCGTTCAGGAAACGCACCCGACCCCCGACACAATTGCGGGGGTACACCCCACCGATATTGGTGAAACGCGCAAAACCGTTTTTGTCCACGTGCGTCACCACGATGCCGATCTCGTCCATGTGAGCGGAAATCATGATGCGTTTCCCGGAGCCATTGTCCGGCCCTTTGCGGGCGATCAGGCTGCCGAGGGCGTCCACGTACACTTCAGCGGCATACTTTTCGATAGCCGCACGCACCTCTTCACGCACCTTCGATTCGTAGCCGGATGGGCCGGGAGTTTCCACCAAGCGTTTGATCAGTTCTTTCATTCCATGTTCTCCTGCGATTAGCGCGCCTTGCGCAAAAGCTCTTTGGTCATACGGCTGAGGGCGGCGTATACCAGCTGGAGGCTGTTTTGCCAGTCCGCCAGCCGCACCAGGCTGGCCGCAGTGTGCAGATAACGACCGGGAACGGAAACCGACACACTGGGGATGCCGGCGCGGGCTTTGTGGATCGCGCCGGCGTCTGTGCCCCCACCCCCGGGCTGCCGGATTTGATAGGGGATGCCGAGCGACTCAGCGGTGTCGGTCAGGTGCTGCACCAACCGCGGGTCCGAGAGGGTGCTCCGGTCCACGGTATAGATGGCCGGGCCGGCGTCCAGGCGAGTGTTGTATCGCGTGTTCTCCTGGTCTTCATCCCAATGGGGCAGATCGTGCGCCGGTGTGCAGTCCAAAACGATGGCGATGTCGGGGTCGAACGCGTAGGCGGCCACTTTCGCGCCCCGCAGGCCGACTTCTTCCTGTACGGTGAAGGCGGCCAGCAGATCGATGTTCGGGGGTGCGTTTTTGAGCAGCTCGATCAGGCTGGCCACGCCGATGCGGTTGTCCAGGGCTTTGGCCCGCAGGCTGCGGCCTTTGCCGCGGCCGATCTGCACGAAATTGGGGGCGAACACGGCGCGGTCCCCGGGTTTGACTTTGCCGTTGCCCCCCGGGCCCACATCGATACGCAGGCTGTCCACCGAAATGGTGTTGTCTCGCTCGTTTGCGGTGGTAAGGTGAACGGGCTTCGAGCCGATCACCCCCGGGACATGCTCCTTGCCCACCACCACCGTTTTGCCCACCAGTTGCCGCGCGTCCAGGCCGCCCACCGTATCGAAACGGAAAAAGCCGTCTTTCTCATCGCGGGTGATCATGAAGCCCACTTCGTCCATGTGCGCGGCGAGCATGACACGCAGTCGCTCCGCGCCCTCTCCCTGGCGGGTGGCGAGCACGTTCCCCAGCGCGTCCACGCGCACACTGTCGGCGTGGGGCCTGATCTCTGCGAGCACGATCTTGCGCACTTCGCCCTCGTCGCCCGAAACAGCGCAGGCGTTGCAGAGGCGTTCCAGCAGGCGAATTTGAGCGGTTCGGATGGGGATTTGCATACGAAGTTCTACTCCTCGTCCCAAGCCAGTTTCTCCATGAAAGTGTCGTCCAACCCGGCAATGAACGCTGCCAGCAGACGGCCTGCCCGCGCTACGTCTTTCAAGTGGATCACTTCGACCGGCGTGTGCATATAGCGCAGGGGAATGCTGACGACCATGGTGGGGATTCCCTCGGAAGCGACCTGCAGCGCGATAGCATCGGTGCCCGAATGTCGCGGCATGACTTCTTTTTGAGTGGACAGTTCGATGCGGTCGGCAGCCTGCTTGAAGGCCTTGTGCAGGCCGGGGTGGATGTTCGGCCCCCAGCCCAGCACCGGCCCCTTCCCCAACTCGAAAGTTCTGTGTGCCGGACTGGAAGGGTCTTTCCCGAAAGTTACATCCACTGCGACGGCCAGGGTGGGGCGCAGTTGGTGGGCCGAGGTGGCCGCGCCGGCCAGGGTTTCTTCTTCCTGCACGGTGGCTACGGCCCATACGTCCCATTCGTGGCGGCGGGTTTGCAGGATGCGCAGACATTCGGTCAACGCAACTACGGAGGCGCGGTTGTCGAGCGAATGACCGGCCAGCAGGTCGCCTCCCAATTCGAGCGGCGGCTGCGCGAAGGAGACCAGATCGCCGGGGCGCACCAGGCGGGATACCCTGCGGGCGGGCAGACCGGTATCGACGATCAGGTTTTCCAGCGGCACCGGGCCGGAACGCGCTTTGGGGGGCAGCAACCAGGCTGGCGGCTGGGCAACGACGCCGGGCAGGTCCTGCCGGCCGTGCACCATGACCGCCTGACCTGGCAGAACACGTGCGTCGATCCCGCCCACTTCGGTGACGTACAAGAAGCCGTCCACCACGCGGGTCACCATCAGGCCGATGGCGTCCATGTGCGCGGCGATCAAGATGCTCTCACGCGGGGGTTTGCCGGCCCCTTTCTTGAGAGCGTGCAGGCTTCCGAGCCGGCTGGTGCTGAGTTCATCGGTCAACGGCTGCCATGCTTTTTCGATCCGTTGGCGCACCGGCGTTTCATAGCCCGACAGGCCGGCGATGGAGATCAGTTCTTTCAACAGGTCTTTGGCTGCTGTTTGCGACATTGGTTAGCCTTCAGCGGTCGTTGGGGTGAGCGATGGAATGGGAATGGCGGAGGGCAGCGGTGTGCGCGAGGGGGTGGCGGTGTTGGTTGGCGAAGGTGACAGGGTGGGGGAGGGCGTGAGGGTGACGGTGGGGGTGGGTGTTTCGGTTGGGGTGGGCGTCCCGCTGGGGGTAGGTGTTTCGGTTGGGGTAGGCGTCCCGCTGGGAGTGGGCGTGGCGGCAGGGGTGGCCGTACCCGTTTCGGTGGTGGTGGGTGTCTGTGTCTGGGTAGCGGTCTGGGTGGCCGTTGGAGATGGGAAGGGGGTCACAAAGGGCAGCGATGGCGTGTCCGTATTCACCGGCGTGAGCAAAATGCTTTGTGATGGGGTGGGTGTAAAGGAACGTGTCACCGATCTGCGTACCCTGATCAGCCCGGCGCAATAAAATGGCAGTGTTCCCAGGATGATGAGTATCAGCACATACCGGATTCGAGCGCGTTTTACGGGGTCCGTTTGCATACCACCTCAAATTTCCCGGCAAGCAATCGCACCGGGTTACACCACCAGATGATAACATCTTGCCGCGCATGAGGCAAGCGGTTTCCGTGGTCAGTCGCCAGCGGTTTGCCATCCGTGATCGGTATTGGGTTGCAAGCGATCAGTCGGCCGCTCAGGTACAATTGCTGGTATGAAATGGATTTATTTATCGCCCCATCTGGATGATGCGGTCTTTTCCTGCGGGGGGTTGATCTGGGAGCAGGTGCGGCGCGGCGATCCGGTCGAGGTGTGGACGATTTGCGCGGGTGATCCGCCTGCGGGGGAGTTGTCCTCGTTCGCGCAATCCTTGCACGCGCGCTGGGAGGCCGGGGAGGCCCCCATCGCGACGCGGCGGGCCGAGGATGTGCGTGCCTGCACCTACCTGGGCGCGGGCTTCCGGCACTTTTCCCTGCCCGACTGTATCTACCGCAGGCATCCAGACACCGGCCTGCCGCTCTACACCTCGGAAGATGCTATTTTCGGGGAGGTGGACGAAGCGGAATCCGGCCTGATCGAGTGGTTGGCAAATGAGTTGCAAGCCTGGCTGTCCCCGGAGGCCCGCGTTGTCTGTCCCTTGTCGCTGGGCGGGCACGTGGACCACAGGCTGGTACGCCGGGCAGTGGAGGGGCTGGCCCGCGCCTTGTGGTTCTACGTTGATTTTCCCTATGCCCTGGAGGCCGCTCATGATCTCGCTCGCGTGATCCCGCAGGGGTACACCTTTTGCAGCGCGCCGCTCTCCGAGGAGGGTTTGCAGGCCTGGCGCGCGGCGATTGGCAGGTACGCCTCGCAAATCAGCACTTTTTGGGAGCACGAAGCGGAAATCGAGCAACAACTGCGCCAACACGTCGAATCCTATGGGGGAACGCCTGTTCTGAAGCCCTCGATTTCGTAAGCGTTTCATCAGAATCGCCGGAAATCGCGGTGAAAATCATTAAAATTAGTACTTACGTAGTTGAGACCTCACAGGTCTGTTACCACACGATGCAGCAGGAAGATTTTACCCAAAATAGATTGCATCCGGGCATCTCCATGCGCTTTGAGACCTGTGAGGTCTGGGTGCGACTTTTCAAGTGCGTAAGTCCTGTAAAATAATAATGGATACAAACCGGGCTTGCAAGCAAAGGAGAGTAAACCATGTCTTCCAATCTTCTTGTGCTGATTGTGGATGATCTCGAAAAACTTCCCGCCTTGCTCAAGGCGTGGGAAGCCATTGGGGTGGGCGTGACCATTCTGGACAGCCGGGGTGGATATCGCACGCGCACCTGGCTGGAACGCATCGGGCTGGCGGGGCCGCTCCAGCACGCCGGGCAGCGGGGTATCGAACACCCCCAAAAGCTGCTCCTTAGCGTGATCGACGAACCCAGCCTGCTGGAAAGGGCGATTGCAGAGGCGGACCGGGCGATGGGCGGCTTCGACCGCCCCAACAGCGGCATCCTGTTCGTTTTACCCATCCACCAAACGCTGGGACTGAAAAAATGGGTGCAGCCTGCCAGCGAGGAGGGCGAAGAGCAGCCCGATCAGTCCGACAGCTTCGCGTCTATCAACCTGAAAACCCCTGTATCGAAAATCATTCAAGTTTTGAATCTCAAGCCTGTCATCGTGCGCCCTGATTCGACTATCGAGGAGATCGTGGCGGAGATGTTGCAATGCCCTTCGGTCAACGTGGTTTGCGTGGTCAACGCAGAAAACCGCTTGATCGGGCTGATCGATTTCGACACCCTCACCGAGACGGTTTTCTACTCCATCTTTCCTGAAACGTATCTCTCCCGGTTGCACGATGTGGAGACGGTGATGGATTTCACCACCCACCCCCATCAGGCCGACACAGCCGCGGACATCATGCAGGAAGCCGCCTATGTGCGCGCGGATGATACGCTCGCCAGCGCATTCCGCACGCTTTCGGAGCAAAAACTGCCGGGCCTGCCGGTGGTGGACGAGCATTACCGCATCACCGGCTACATCAATTTGCTTGAGCTGCTGGCAATCTGTTACCAGAAAGAGACCGCTCCAGAACCAAAAGAAACCCCCACCGATAAGCCATCCTGACCAACCGAAAAAGGACAACCTATGGAACAATCCACTATCGCAGCCATCATTTTTCTGGCGACCTACGCGGTCATCGTCAGTGAACGCATTCATCGCACCGCGGCCGCGCTGGCCGGCGGGCTACTCATGATCCTCTCCGGCGTGGTCACACAAGAAGACGCTTTCCTTGCTCTGGACCTGAACGTCATCTTTCTGCTGGCGGGCATGATGATCATCGCTCACATCATCAGCGACACGGGTCTGTTTCAGTGGATGGCGGCCCAGGCCGTCCGTTTGGGCCGCGGCAGGCCGGTCAACATCCTGATCATCATCGCGTTGCTGACCGCGGTCACCTCCGCATTGTTGGATAACGTCACGGTGGTGGTGTTGATCGCACCGGTGACCCTGTACGTAGCCGCCAGCCTGGGCGTCAGCCCGATTCCTTTCCTCATCACCAGCGTGATGGCCTCCAACATCGGCGGCGCAGCCACGCTGATCGGCGATCCGCCCAACATTCTGATCGCCAGCGCGGCCAACATCGACTTCAACACATTTTTGCTCAACATGGGACCGGTTGCATTCGTCACCCTCACGGCTTACGTCGCAATTATGTATTTTCAGTTTCGCGGTGAGTTGACCGTGCGCGAGGATGCCCAAAAACCGGTCCGCCGCCTGGAAGCCACCGGCCTGATCACGGACCGCAAACTGTTGGTGCAATCGTTGAGCGTTTTAGGGTTGGTGCTGGTCGCCTTCCTGCTGCACGCCCGGCTGCACCTCGAACCCGCCACCATCGCACTGGGCGGGGCCACTCTGCTGCTGATCATCACCGGCCGCGACCCGAACAAAGTGATGGAGCACGTGGAATGGGGCACACTGATGTTTTTCGTCGGCCTGTTCATCACGGTAGAGGCGGTGGTCAAAGTCGGCATTATCGACCAGATAGGCCAGAGCCTGCTCAACCTGACTCAGGGGAACGTGCGCATTACCGCACATCTGTTGCTGTGGTTTTCCGCGGTGGCCTCCGGGATCGTGGACAACATCCCCTACACAGCTACCATGCTGCCGCTGATCAAAAGCCTGGCTGGCAGCATGTCCATCGAGCCGCTATGGTGGGCGTTGGCGATGGGCGCGGATTTTGGCGGCAATCTGACCCTGGTGGGGGCATCGGCTAATGTGGTGGCCGCTAACCTGGCCGAACGCAGCGGGCACAAAATCTCGTTTGCCATGTTTCTGCGCTACGGTTTCATCACCGTGTTGATCTCGCTGCTGCTCTCCAGCCTGTATCTGGAGCTGCTTTACGTTTGACATGTGGTTGGCATACGTTATACCTGACAGGAGTTACGCATCCGTCTCCATCTTGAGGCGACCGTCGGGGCGACCGGCCGGTCGCCCCGACCGCCAATAACCACGCGCCGAACAAGGGGATTGAGACCATCCCCCCCGCAGCGGTTGGTCGCGACCAACCGCTGCCAATTGCCAATAATCACGCGCCGAACAACCGTCCCCCGTCCCCGGTCGTCCGTCTCCATCTCCCCCACCACCGCCGAGATTATTCGCTATCGTTTGTACAAAATAGTGGCGGGCGCAGCAATTCTAAGTATGGGCGCAAAAACTTGGTTTCGATATCGCCCGCGCACTGGTTGAATGCACCCGTAGGGCGTGTATCGAAACCCCCCGGGCACTCAACCGGCGTTTTTGCTGCATTCCGGCAGTCAGATTGAGAATTGCTGCGTAAGGCGACCCCCGCTTGCAAATTGCCAAAAATATGCTAAAATTTTTACGCGGCGACCGGGAGGTTTGCACCTCTC
>JALUWE010000317.1 GCA_027019845.1 Anaerolineales bacterium
CATGATCACGCCTGCCAGCCCCAGTTTTTCCGCCGCGCAACGCAGCTCCGCGGCCCGCAGTTCGGCAACAGAGGCATAGCCATTCAGAAATTCGGGCGCGACTGTGCCGCTCTCGCCGCCGGTCATGCAAATCAGATAGACGTTCACCCCCCGCCGGGCATACAGCGCCAGCGTGCCGCCCATACCGAACGACTCATCGTCCGGGTGGGAGAGAATTGCCAGCAGCGTTTGGGGTTCGCGTTCGGGGTTCATGGTTGAGTTTCGAGTTCGAGTTGGGGATTGGTAATTGGGTAATTGGTAATTGGGTAATTGGGTATTGCATCCTGAGCGGAGGGCGAATAGAGTTCGTACCGAACTCCGGCCGCTCGTGATCGAAGGATGCGCCGGGCGCGGCGGTTGCGTAGTCGTTTCCAGGTATCGAAACCGCGCATCCGGCTATCTTTCGATGAACGCGAGGCACCGCCATCGATCGCGAGACGCCCGCAATTATACCCGAAACCAAAAGCCGCCCATCTTCTCTCTTCGGGTATAATCAACCCCACCATATTGCCTCTCAAGGAGATTCTTGCCATGCCCACCAGAACTCGACACTTTTTCCTCGCCGTTGCTCTGCTGGTCGTCTCCGCGCTGGCCTGTGCCACATTGACCGGGGGCGATCCCGCGGCCACCGCCCCCCCGCCCCCCGCGGGAGAGACGCTCGACGAAACCGCTCCTGCACCGGCCAACGAATCGCCATCCGAACAGCCGGAACAGCCCGACACCCCTCCCACCAGCGAGCCGGAAGCCAACGAGAGCGCGCAGGAACCCGCGCCGCCGGCCCCTTCCGGCAGCAGTCCCGATGTCCTTGATCTGGACGATCCCGCGCTGTTCCAACCGCTCGAAAACCTGAACAGCTACAACTTCACCTGGGGCTACACCTTCGAAGGCAGCGACGAGAACAACAACCCGGTGAGGGGAGCAGTGACGGTGGAGGCCCAACATGCCAGCAATCCCCTGGCGGAATGGCAAGTCATGGAAGCCAGTGGCCTGGCCGCGGACGACAACCTTGTCTCTTTCACCTATGTCTACCTGGAGGGCAACGAGTACATCTACACGCCCGAATTTGGCTGCATCTCCGGTGCGGCCGAATTCGACCCGCCTTTCCAACTGGCCGAGTTACAAGACCTTTTTAGCGGCCAGGCGCAACGCCTCACCCCGGACGAAACCGTCAACGGGGTGGACACGTACGTCTACGCCCTCGACAACAACAACCTGAAAGACAGCGAGCCAAACGAGAACATCCAGGAACTGGTGGAGGGCCGCATTTACATCGACAAAGCCACCGGTGCCATCGTGCGCCTGACCGCCCAAGCCATCGGTTACTCCGGCGTATTGGGAGAAAACGAAACCAACGTGTTTGGCGACCTGACCATGGAAGTCAACGTCACCAACCTGAACGGGCCGGTAGACATTCGTGTGCCGGATGAATGCGAGGCGGGCGCAACCGGCGGCGACTCCGCCTATCCCATGACCGAAGACGCGGCCAACGTGGCCTCGCTGCCCGGCCTGCTCACCTACGAGACCGGCATGAGCGCGGAAGAAGTGGCCGAGTTCTACAAAACCGCCATGGCGGACGCCGGCTGGACTCTGACCGACGAAATATCCTTCGCCGGTCTGGCCACCCAAACGTACGCCAAAGACGGTCAGGAGCTTTCCGTCACGATTGCCACCGACGACGAGACCGGCGTTACCACCGTTTTGATCGTCGAAGTGCAGGAGTGAGCGGTGTCTGCCTCCCCCTCCCCCCCGGTGATCAAGTTCTTGCCCGCGGCCATCCTGCTGGGGGGCGCCGGCTGGGGCGGGGTGGTCTGGCTGGTGCTCTACACCCTGCCGACGGTGGGCGCGCGCTGGCTGTTCTTTTTGTGTTGGTTTCTGGCCCTGACCGGCACCTCCCTGCCCATCGCGGCCTTTCTCAACCGCCGTTTCCCGGGCGCAACTCCGGCCACCCCCAACGTGATCGTGCGCCAGGCCATCTGGGTGGGGCTGTACGGCAGCCTGCTGGCATGGCTACAAATCGGACGCGTCGTCACCCCCGCGCTGGCGTTGCTGCTGGCCGTGGGATTGATCCTGATCGAGTGGCTGCTGCGCCTGCGCGAACGCGGTATGTGGAGGCCGTGATGAAAACCACAGCTTACTTCCGCTCGTGCCTATGACCTCCCTGCGCGCCCTCCC
>JALUWE010000318.1 GCA_027019845.1 Anaerolineales bacterium
CGGGGGCGCGGGGAGGGGAGGGTCGATTGGGGGCAGTGGGCCGGGTATCTCAAGCGCGGTCTGGTTGCCGGGCTGGTCTCCGCGCCCATTGTGGTGTATACGCTGTGGGCCTTCAGTACGGACCCGTTTTTGCGTACCTGGCGCGCGCAGAATCTGATTTTGTCGCCGCATCCGCTGCACTATCTGGCTGCGTACGGGTTGGCGTTGCCTTTCGCGGGGGTGGGTATCTGGCGTTTGCTGCGGGCGCGTCCGGTTCAGGGGTGGCTGCCGGTCGCCTGGGTGGTGGTGCTGCCGGTGCTGGCTTATGCGCCGTATACCCTCCAGCGGCGGTTGCCGGAGGGTGTGTGGGTTGCGTGGGTGGTGTTGGTGGTGTCGGGTGTTGGGTGGGTAGGTGCGGTGTGCGGAGTGCGGGGTGCGGGGTGGCGGGTGTCGGAGGGGGGTACTTCCGAAAGCGTTGTTCACCGCTCGCCATTCACCACTCCCTGCTCCCTACTCCTTGCCCCTTTCTTTCTCACCACCCTGTTCCTGCTGGCGGGCGGGGTGCTGACCGCGCGGCGGCCCGCGCTGCCTGCGTTCCGCCCGTCCGGGGAGGTGGCCGCGTTCCGGGCATTGGCGCAACAGGCCGCGGCCGGGGAGGTGGTGCTGGCCGCGTTCGAGACTGGCAACGCGCTGCCGGCCTGGGCGCCCTTGCGGGTGGTGATCGGTCACGGGCCGGAGAGCGTCCACCTGGCGGAACTGCGCCCGCGCGTGGCCGCGTTTTTCCAGCCTGCCACGCCAGACCAGGCGCGGCGCGGCCTGCTGGACGAGTTCGGGGTGCGCTACGTGTTTTGGGGGCCGGCTGAGCGGGCGTTGGGTTCCTGGGATCCGCACACAGCCGGTTTTCTGGAGGTGGTGTACGAGGCTGGGGGGTATGCGGTGTTCGAGGTGCGGCGGTGAAGGGGGTTGGAGCGCTGAGTCGCTGAGGGTGCTGAAACCGCTAAAGGTACTGAGCACACTGAACGCGGGAGTTTAGCGGTTAAAGCAAAACACCTCCGCGGACCCACGGGGGTGTTTTGCTTTTGGGCGAGGCCCGTATGCGTTTGGTCGTGAAATAGTCGGGGCGCCCGGATTTGAACCGGGGACCTCACGGACCCGAACCGTGCGCGCTTCCGGACTGCGCTACGCCCCGAACCAATGCAGGCATTATATCTTAGCGCGGAGTCTTTGACAAGGAAGAAAAAAAGCTGCACCCGCCGGTGTGTGCCGGCGGGTGCCCATTAAGGAGGAGGCCCAATGGACAAATTTATTCTTCCAGCGTCATTTGCGCTGGTTTCATATAATTCTGGCTTTGATTGAAACTGATATCAATCGTGGCCGTTCCGTGTACTTTGACCGTACCGGCAATCAGCTGTGTCTCGTAAGTTTGCAACATGCTGCCCGTACCGCCAACTTCAACGGTGCTGTCTGCGCTGGCTCCGAAAATCGTGCCGCGGTAGTAAGACGTGGCCGATCCCAACAGGCTGATGTCGCCTGCGTTGTCCAACGCCATGTAAATCAACATGCCTGTAGTGCCCTGATTTCCACCGACGACAATGCCGGGCGCGCTTAGCTTCACGGTAGCGTTTCCGTTACTGATGAAGTCGCCGTTGCGCATGTAAATGGTCACGCCATTTCCAATGACGGTGCCGCCGTTGATGCGGAAGTCGCCGTCCAGGCAGTAGAGACCGGGTTGTAGCTCCAGGGTCTGGTTGTTGTTGTTCTGAATTGAGCTGTAGATGCCGGGCGAAATCGTGCCGCCGCCGTTTTGGCTGCCCTGGTTCGGCAGTCCCGAGCAATCCGGCTCCGTAAAGAGCAACGACCATTGAGGCAGGGGATTGCTTACCTGTGCCGGGCTGGGAGAAACGTTGGCCTGTGGATGTACGTTGGGTGCTTCTACCGAGTAGATGTTGCCGTTGTTGACCGTTACGTTCACGGCAGCGCTGTTGGCTTCCAGGCAGGCATCGGACATGATGCCGCCGCCAGTGATGGTGACCGAACCGTTGCCGCCGCCGAGGAACTGCACCCCCCCAACGTTCGAGTTCGGACAACTATCCCGGTGCGCGTATACCGCATAGCCAAACGCCAGCGGCATTCGCGGGCGTACCCGGCTGACCGCTTTGACGGTGTTGTTCACCGGCCCGTTGAACGCGAAGTGAACAAACGCGGTCCGTACCTGGGAGGTTACCCAGACCTCTACATCAACGTACTTGTCGATATAACTCCCCTTATCTTCCTCCATACAAAAGGTAGTCACCCCATTCAGATTTGCTATTGTGTCGGAAATGGGGCGTTGATTGAGATCAGCGATCTGGATCGCCTGGGTGATGCCCAGACTTTGGGCTGTCTGCAATTCCGAACTAGCACAATCCCAGTTGTTATAGTTGATGTTCAGGCCCAGATCGGCATCTTCCAGCGCGTTGGCTACTTTCCAGCCTCCTGCCAATGCAGCGGCATCCGCTGCGTTTTGAGAGCTGCGACGGTCATGGAAAATCATCCCCCCGTCTACTGCCAGAGCGGTAAAGCCCAACAGCCCGATAAAGACCAGCGAGAGGAACACAAGTACCTGACCGCTTTCTGCATGTTTTCTCTGTTTGCTTTCCATTGGTTGTACCTCCAGGTTCACAAGGGTTCTTGAATGACAACCCTGTTGAATCTAATTATCCACATCTACCGTGACGGAAACGTGACGGTAAGGCTGTCAGAGTTGACAATTTGCATGAAAATATGCTGAGAGGTTGGCAATGAGGCGGTTCCCGCTACCCTCACCACTCTGGCTAGCGGTCACGGAGTAAGTCCAATCCTGAGGCCTCCAATAACCACGCCCCTCCTGTCATTCTGGGGGTACGCAGTGCCCGAAGAATCTCCCCCATCGCAAGCGAGATTCTTCGCTCCCCGTCCCCGGTCATCCGTCCCCCGTCATTCTGAGGGCACGCAGTGCCCGAAGAATCCCCCCCACCATCGCTGAGATTCTTCGCTGCCGCTCAAAATGACATCAGGAACAACGCTCAGAATGGCACAGGCAACAGCAGGCATGAACTGTGTAACTCCTGTCACTTACAGTACTTACGCAGTTGAGACCTCACAGCCGAAAATCACGGTTTCGTTAACGCCGAGGCCGTTTGTGATCATGGTACAATGTTGTTCCTGGAGGAGCATGGTTTTTCCAAACTGTTAATGTGATCTCGAAGTAGCAAAATGTCGAACAGCCAAAGGGATTGGACACTTCCTTCTAATAGCCAAGATGACGTTGCGCAATCGTATGCAGTACGCCAGGCATTCATGCTGTTGTACAGCCGTCTGCTACATGCCCAACCCGACCAGCAACGCGCACTGGCCGTCACCCTGGACCAGGCTATGAACGCATTGCAAGCTGCCGGGGGAGACATTTGGCTGATGGACGAAAACGGCCGCTTGCGTTTGGAGGTATCCACATTTTCCACGCCTGCCACTGACTTTGAGCACTACAACCAGCGCAGCCGGGCCGCGCACTGGATTGTAGAAACGCGCGCGCCTCAGCGCATCGAAGAATACCTGGAAGGATACAGCGGGATTGGTATCCCGCTGTTGTACAGCGATAAACTGCTCGGCGTGCTGGTCGTCTATAACGAGACCGGCATACCATTCGACGAAACGGCACAAGGGTTTTTGGAAGACTTCGCCCTGTTGGCGACGCCTATGATCGCCTCTTTGCAGGCGCGGGAGAGGCTGCAAGCCCACACCCAACAGCAGCGCGTGTTGCTGGAAATGAGCCACCAGATTGCCGATGGTGTTGAAGAGCAAGAGATATTGCCCCGCGTCCTGGAATGGGCCACTCGACTGTGCCCGCTGGAATCCGGGTGGATTGGCATCTATCGCCCTGCAAAGCAGGAATTCGCTCCGGTAGTCTCTTGGGGAGCGATACGGATGCCGGAGAGTGGCCTGGCTTTGCAAGACTGCCGCTTGCTCACCGAAGTGAGCCGAGAGCAGCATCACCGTGTTTTCCGCCGGGAGGAGGCACTACGCCTCGATGCCGATTGCCCTCACTGCGCACAATGGCGGCCAAACTTGCGCCAGGCACTATACCAGCCCTTAGTGTATCGGGGCGAGCTGATGGGCATGCTCGTACTGGTTAACAAATTAGAAGGCATTTTCACTCCCAACGATATAGCTTCGCTGGATATTTTGGCAAAGATCACCTCCATTGCGCTCAACAACATCCGGCTGCACAGCTATACGGTCGACCTGTTGCACGAGCGAGAACAACTGCACCAAATCATCTCACAGCGCGAGCGACTGGCAGTGATCGGACGCTTGATACGCAGCCTGACCCACGAAATCAACAACCCGATGCAGGCGGTGCGTGGCGCGCTTAGCCTGGCACAGGAAGAGGCCCGCCACCTGCCGGAACTGGACGCTTACTTTGCTATCATGCGCCGTGAGGTGGACCGCGTGATCGGCCTGTTACAACGAATGCGTTCTTTGTATGCCACCAACCAGAAGCCCGCCGCGTTGGAACTTGGCGCGCTGTTGCAAAATGTGCTCGCGCTGGCACACAAGGAGTTACACTGGCAGCAAATTCGGCTGAAGACAAATTTTGCTCCCCACCCTGTCCATGTGTGGGGGGAGAGCGATCAATTACATATCGCATTGCTCAATTTGATCCTGGAATTGGGCAGCTTGATTGCCCAACACGGGGAAAACACACTGAGCGTACAAACCCGGCTGATTGACTCAGAGGTCTACATCATCTTGAATGCCCCCGTTCCCTTGAGGAAATGGTACCAACTCCTGTTTGAGGATGACGACACCAACATCAGCGAGGCGGGATTCCACCTGCAACTGAGCCGGGAACTGATCGAATCGCACCGCGGGCGAGTGATGATCCGGGAAGACAAAGACAACCACAGCGTTATCATCGCGCTACCACAACACAATAACCAAAAAGCCCCCTGATGAGCGGCTCGGCGCATATTCTGATCGTGGATGACGAACCGGCCATTCGTATGGTGTTGGCGCAGGCTTTGCGCAGTGCGCAATACCGCATCGAAACCGCCAGCAACAGCTCAGAGGCGATTCGCAAGTTGCAGCTGAAGGTCTATGATCTGATCTTGCTGGATTTGTATATGGACGGTCTCGACGGGCTGGAGGTGCTCAAGGCAGCCCGCCAGCACGACCCCGATGTCATCGTCATCATTCTGACAGCCCACGGCTCTCTGGACAGCGCGGTGGAGGCTTTGCGTCTCGGAGCGTTTGACTATTTGTTCAAGCCCGTATTGCCCGAAACACTGCGTGAACGGGTTGCTGAAGGGCTGGCACACCGCCGGCAGGCCATCCAAAAGCGTGTTCTGCTCAAACACATTGCCGCCCTCAAAGAGAGCCTGGAATCGCTGGACGTAGAAACAATCGCCTCCCAAAGCGGGCCGGATGACCGCTTTCTCAAGGCCGGCCCCCTGATCATCGACCAGCACCACCGAAGCGCAGTGCTCGACGGGCGGCCATTGGAGCTGACCACCACGGAATATGATGTGCTGGTCTGCCTGGTGAAGGCCGCGCCCCATCCCTTAGCGGCGCAAGAGTTGGTGCATTGCGCGTTGGGGTACGAGACCAGCGCGTTGGAAGCGCAAGAGATCATCAAATGGCACATCCACCGCTTGCGGCGTAAAATCGAGACCAACCCGCGCCGGCCCATCTACCTCAAAACCGTGCGCCGCCGCGGCTACATGTGGGCCGGCGGGTAATCCCCCCTTTTCTCAAACCTATCCTAACCTTTGCTAACCGCACTACTGCTGCTTTTCTGTTATCCTGAATTCATGTGAAATGGATAACGCATCAAAAGGAGCGGCAGCGTGGAGATCAAGCGCATTCTTCTTGTCGATGACGAGCCCAGTGTACTGGCGGTGCTGAAAAAGAGTCTGGAAAATCTGGACCGGCAGTATCACATCGAAATTGCATTGGACGGCGAAGACGCCTGGTTGCTCCTGGAACAACAGCCTTTCGATCTGGTCGTTACCGACTACAAAATGGCTGGATTGAACGGCATACAACTGCTTGAACGCATTCGCTCTCTGCAACCCCAAACGCGTGTCATCCTCATCAGCGCCTATGGCAGCGACGAACTCGAAGCCCAGGCGCGACGCCTGGAAGCATACGAATACCTCACCAAACCGTTGGAGATCAACACCTTTCGCCAGACGGTGCAACAAGCACTGGGCGATTTGGCAATCAGCCAGGACGGCCTGCTGGTGCTCTCGGACGCACGCTACCGCCAGGTGGACGATCTGCTGGCACAATTGCAAAAAGATGTGAGTGCCTCCGGCGTTTGGCTGCTCAACTTAGCCGGACAGTGCATCATACAGCGCGGCAACACACACGACTTCGCAGAAAATGAAATCATCACCCTGCTTAGCGGCGGAATTTCCACCCTGGTTGAAATCGGTCAGGTACTGGACGGTGCAGAAGAAGCCACCAACCTTGCCTACCGCGAAGGAAAACACTACGACCTCTATGGCTTGAACGTTGGCACCTCATTGTTATTGATTCTGCTCATCCAGCGGACGGCCTACACCACCCCATTGGGCGCCGTCTGGTACTATGCCCGGCGGACCGCTGACCGGCTGAACAAAATCATGGGCGATTCCCGCTTTGCCTCCTCTATGCTGGAGTTAGACCACGATTTCGAACAGAGTGTGGAGGAGGCACTGGACCAAATCTTCGACCTTGATCACCACGACGACCACTCCCCCGCGGAGGTAGCAGCCTCCTCAGGCGACACAACCGGCAATGCGCCTGAGCAACTCCCTGCCTCCCCAGGCAGCCCCCCAGCAGACACAAACGGATTACTCAATTTTGAACAAGCGATAGAAGCCAATATCCTGCCACCAAAATTTGCCGAGCGATTGATGAATACCCCGAAAGGAGAGAGTGATGCAGCCTAACCCCAGCGGCCCAGCACGTTTACGCAGCGGCCTGATCCTCTACCCCTCGCAAAACCACGCCATCGATGTAGCGCTTTCAGAGCTGATCGAGCAACTACCCGCGCGCTACGTCTTACTCACTGATGTCAGCGGGCAGGTGATCATCTCACGCGGCCACCACACCGGCCTGGACCCGGTGCCGCTCGCTTCGCTCGTCGCCGGAGATTTGGCCGCCAACCAGGAGATCGCCCGTCTGCTGGGAGAATATCGCCCCTCTCAGCTCACTCTCCGAGAAGGCGACACCGCCCATACCTTCACCGTCGAGGCCGGCGCCTACCTGGCCTTGCTTGTGCAAATCGACAGCCACGTCCCCTTGGGGTGGGCACGTATTATGGTGCTCCAATGCGCCCAAAAGCTGGCTCAGATAGTAGAAACCCCTCCGCCAGAAACCCAGCACCGTTCCTCGACCTCCGATTCCGCCGAGCACCGCCTGCTCACCGGCGGCGATGACCTCTCCGATCTGTTCGGCAACGCGCTGGACGAACTTTGGAACCAATCGTAGACCCAACATGTACATCAACTGGCAACTACGCGAACTCAACCTCAAAATTGTATATTATGGCCCGGCGTTGAGCGGCAAAACCACCAACCTGGAGCAAATATACAACCGTGTGCCCGCCGACCGGCGCAGCGAACTGATATCCCTCAAAACACATGAAGACCGCACCCTGTTTTTCGACTTTTTGCAACTCGAATTGGGCAAGATCAACGGCCTGACTCCTAAATTGCACCTGTATACCGTGCCGGGACAGACCTACTACGAAGCCAGCCGCAAACTGGTCTTACGCCGTGCAGATGGCGTCGTCTTCGTGGCCGACTCCGACCCAGCACGCGTGCGCGATAATCTGGAGTCCTGGCGCAACATGCAGGCGCATCTCAAAGAGTTTGGGACCTCACTGGACAGCATCGCCCTGGTGGTACAGTTCAACAAACAAGACCTGCCCGGCGCGCTTGCTCCCACGGTATACGCTCCCCTGATGGGGCTGCACCACTACCCGGTCATCAAAGCGATTGCCATCCAGCGTATCGGCGTGTTCGAGACGCTGAAAGCCATCACCCAGCGCGTGATCGCCAATGTGCAGCGCCATGCCGCTCCCTCCGGTACACTCGACCAAAAACACCAACCCCTTGAAACTCCCTATAATACCCCTGCGAGAACCGGACGTATGCAACCATGAACACACAATCCACACCTGCAACCGGCTCATCACAACTGAGCAAAATTCTGCACGCCATGAACCAGGCAGGGGGATTCTCCGTCTCGGTCGTCACCGATAGACACGGCTTCCCCCTCGCTTCGGCAGCCGAACCCGGGCAAGACCCCGACACCCAGTCCGCTGTGGTCGCCCTGATCCAAAAAACCGCCGGCCAGGCGCAAAACCAACTCGGTCTGGGGCAAACGGATGAGATCAGCCTGTTCGACAACCAGGGCCGCCGCCTGGTGTGCCGTCTGTTCGAGGCCAATGGACATGCCCTCATTCTGGCTGTGCAAATTCCCAACCGGCATCAGACCTACCGGCGCCTGACCAACAACGCCATTCGCCAGATCCGCCGTGTGTGGCGTCTCTAGGAGTGAAGACCATGCAAGGTAGTCTGAAAGACATGAGCGTGCCGGATTTGATCCAGCACACCTGTCTCGATCGCAAACAAGCCCGTCTGACCCTCCAATCCAATGGCCGTGAGGCAACTTTGTTCTTCGACCAGGGCGAAATTGTCCATGCCCGGCAAGACGACATAGAAGGAGAGGAGGTGATCTACCGCATCATCGATTGGCAAGATGGCACATTTACACTGGATGTGGGACAAACATCCCCAAAAAAGACCATCACGCGCAGCTGGGCCGGCCTGTTGTTGGACGCCGCACGTGTGATGGACGAAGGCTCTCGAGAAAACAACTTTCCCTCAGATAACGAAAAGGAGGTAAACTTCATGGCTACCAAGAAAAAAAGCGAACTGCTGGCCGACTCACTTGCCAATTTGTTGGCCGAATCATCCGACATCACGGGCGCCGCAGTGGTCGGCATCGATGGACTGGTATATTCGGCCAACGTACCTCAAAAAGATATGGACGAGAACCTGGTCGGCGCTGCATCCGCAGCCATACTCGGTTTGAGCAAGCGTAGCGTGGCACAGCTCAAGCGCGGCAACCTCAAGCAAACCCTCATTCAAGGAGATGAAGGCAACATCATTGTCTCTAGCTTGAACGACGAGACTTTGTTTGTCGCCCTCACCCCCGCCAACGTCAACCTCGGCATGGCCTTTGCGGAAGTGCGTTCTATCGCCACCGAGTTGAACGACATTCTCTAATCTCACTACTGGTTTTCCGCACATTTTTTCTTCTTTTGCATCTCTGTCTACGGTTACATCCCATCTCAGGAATGGCTCATTCCGAGGAGAAGCACATCTCTCCTGGATGCACCATTTCCCAACCAAAGGAGCAAGAAACATGGCAACCGAAGAAGAAAAAAAGAAAAACCTGGCCCGCATCAACGCCATGATCATCTATGGCCTTGAAAAAGGATTATGGGACCTGTTTGGTGAATCTGCCCTGGCAACCACCAACACGGTTGGCGAAGGCATGCTCACCATCCTCGAAAAAACCATGGGCCTGGAGATCAGTGGCGAAGACCCACAAGACATCCTGACCGAAATCGGCCGCATTTTCGTAGATGAATACGGCATCGCTACCGACTTCGACATCACCAAAGATGAAAACAACGTCGACTTTGATGTGCAAAACTGCGTACTCATGCACGTTGAAAAAGACTTGATCGCGGCGGGTATCAAGCCTTTCGTCTGCCCCTACCTGAACATTGCCGCGGCCGCCATGCGCCAACGCATGAACATGAAGACCCGTATCAGCCAATTCGATGTGGATACGGAAGCGCACCGCTGTAAGTTGCAGTTTCAGATGCAGTGATCTGTCTGCCCCGATGTTCATGGCGTTGATAGGTTGTTTTACCCGGTTTCAATTGTGCGTCTCTTCCAACCAACGATTACCCGATAGGAGAAAGAAACATGGCAACCGAAGAAGAAAAAAAGAAAAACCTGGCCCGC
>JALUWE010000319.1 GCA_027019845.1 Anaerolineales bacterium
AGAATGACAGGAGGGGGGTGCGCTTTTGCGATCTGTGTAAGCTCTGTCAGTAAAAGACGAATGTTAACGAACCTGCCCCGCCATCACTTACTCCGTGACCACTACCAAATCCCCCCTCGGCATCCTTTGCGGTTTCGATGCCCGAAATCGTAGGGTTTTCGTAGCGTTTTCGTAGACTTGACGACCTCACACGGAGATGATATTATCCGCCCCGGAGTGAACCATGTCCATTGCTGATGAATTTCCTCTTGCTGAGGAAGACAAACCAGAGAGTAATCCCACTCCAGAGCAGGATAATGCTGTCGAATCGTCCCAGGGGGAGGGAATAACGCGTGCTTTATGGGCGCAGTTGTCCGATTTTGGATTGACTGAGCCTGTTATCCGTTTGGGTACGCACGCTGCGGCGATAGCGTTGATCCTTGTTGTGGTTTGGGCAATGCGAAGTTTCTATCTGGCAGCCACCGTGGCCTCCGTTGAAATCCCCCAACGGGCAGCCAGGGCCGCCTCCCTTGAAGACAACGCGGCAATCACCCCACAGGAAAGCTATGCAGGAGGCATCGAACTGCCCTCTTTGCCTCTATTGGACCAAAATCTCTTTCCTCGCGGTGTTCCGCGACTGGCGTTATTACGCACCACCATCCCCAACAGGCCGCGAGTGGACGTCATCACCTATGTGGTCAAGGAAGGCGATACGGTATTCGGCATTGCTGAAAAGTTTGGGCTTCGCCCGGAGACCATCTTTTGGGGCAACCGGGAAGTGCTGGGTGACAACCCCCACAACCTGCGACCTGGCCAGGAATTGAACATCCTGCCGGTGGACGGTGTGTACCACAAATGGAGTGCGGGAGAGAGTTTTACGCGCGTGGCTGAATTCTATGGTGTAGACCCGATGGCGATCATTAGCTGGCCGGGCAACTCTCTGGACGAATACGCCTTCAACCCGGAGGACCCCCAGATCGAGCCTGGCACCATGCTCATTGTGCCAGGGGGCACGCGCGATCTCGTTGATTGGGGGCCGCCGCGCATTCCACGCGATGATCCGGCAGTGGCGCGGACGTATGGCCCAGGTTTTTGCGGCTCGATTTATGATGGCGCGATAGGGAGCGGCGCTTTCATCTGGCCGACCACCGCCACCTACCTTTCGGGATACGATTACAGCCCCGCTACCAACCACTATGGGTTGGACATTGCCGGTTCGATGGGCAACCCGGTGTATGCCGCGGATGCCGGGGTGGTGGTTTACGCCGGATGGAGCAACTTCGGCTATGGCTATCTGGTCGTTCTGGACCACGGCAACGGCTGGCAAACCCTCTACGCGCACATGAGCGCGGTGTACGTCACCTGCGGGCAAAGCGTTTTTCAGGGCACCGCCGTGGGCGCCGTTGGCAGTACGGGCAACTCAACCGGCCCGCATCTCCATTTCGAGATGATGTACAACAGCGCAAAGGTGAACCCCTGGAACTACGTTTCGCCGTGAAGCATGTCTTCAGCAGGCCCCCGGTCCGGTAGGGCTGGGGGCTTTTTTTGTTATGGCATCGACTCTGAAAAAACCATCGTTCCACGCCTATCTGGCGTTGGGAATTGGGGTGTTGAGTCTGGGGTTTTCAGCGATTTTCATCCGCTGGGCAGATGCACCGGGCATCGTTTCGTCATTTTATCGCATGGCGGTAGCCGCGGTTTTGCTGGCTCTCCCATTCTTCCAACAGAGGTACAAGAGAGGCGGCTTGCCAAAACGGGGAGTTCTGCTGGCTATCATGGGGGGGCTGTTCTTTGCCGGAGACATGGCCCTTTGGTCCACCGGAGTGACCCTGGGCGGGGCCACGAACCCGACCCTGCTGGCGAACACCGCGCCTGTCTGGGTGGGGGTGGGCGCACTGATTTTTATGCGCGAGCGGTTGAGCGGCATGTTTTGGTTGGGATTATTCCTGGCTTTGGCAGGCGCGAGCGTCGTGCTTGGATTGGACAGTTTGCGCGAGTTTGCGCTGGGGCTGGGATCATTCCTCGGATTGCTGGGTGGAATCTTTTATGGCGCATACTTTCTGATCTCCCAGAGAGGCCGCCAACTACTCGATTCTTTATCCTATTTCTGGCTGACCGTAACGAGTGCTACCCTGGGGCTATGGCTGATCACATGGGCCGCGGGTCAGCCTTTCGGCGGATATACTCGCGACACGTATCTTATTTTTCTGGCAATGGGCGTGGTCAGTCAAGTGATCGGTTGGTTGGCGATAAATTACGCCCAGGGATATTTACCGGCCACAGTCGTTTCACCGACTTTGTTGGGGCAGCCGCTGGCCACGGCTGTGCTGGCGTTTTTATTGTTGGGGGAAACCTTTACCTGGGGGCAGATCGCTGGCGGGTTGGTTGTCCTGGCAGGGGTGTTCATCGTGCATTGGGGCCGCAATACCAGTTGAACGCACATTTCAATCTGTTTGAATTTGAAATTTATCGTGCTCTTGCGAATGCGGTTCCCCTCTGCTATAATGCAAACGAACGGGCGCGTAGCTCAGTTGGTTAGAGCGCATCACTCACATTGATGAGGTCAGGGGTTCAAGTCCCTTCGCGCCCACTCTCATCCCTCATTGAAGATAGCGCCCTTTGCGGGCGCTTTTTTCGATTCACTTTGCGTTTTTATGCTTTTGCGTTATGATTTGCTTGCGCTCAGGCTTTAGTGCTCCCGAAGCTCCACGGCCCAGGTAATTTGATCGCTTAGAACCTCGCTAGTGAAACTTTGATGAGTTTCGATCCATTCTCCATTCTCGGAATCGGCATTGTGGGGGTGTTTTCTTTATTGCTGGGGGTGCTGGGCGGCTATTTTTGGGCCAGACGGGGAACGAAAAACACGAAAAGCACCGGCATTTCGAGCACAGCGCGTCAAGGGGCACATTCTCTTTCAATGGATGAGCGCTGGCGACAGATTTACCGCCTCACCACGGCTTTGAGCAACACGCTGAACTACGAACGAGTGCTGGATACGGCCCTTGACTTAGGCGCTACGGCACTTGCAAATCCAAAAGAAACTGCCAGCCCTCTGGTGAGCGCGGTCTTTCTCTTTGACGTGGACGAGCTGGTTGTGCAAACCGCGCGGCGTTTTACCACCGCCGATATGCGCACAACCCTGCCCGGGTTACAGGGCGTCTTGGGGAAAGCCATCAATGAAGGGGACGCTACGTTTACACAAGATGTGGCGCGCGATCCCGAATTAGGGCGGATCGTTGCCATGCGCAATTGCAAGTCCGCCTATTGCATTCCCCTGCGCAGCGGGCTGGATGTATATGGCGTGTTGGTCTTTGCACATCCCAAAAAAGATTTTTTCACCCGCGAGAATCGCGAAACCCTGGACATCATCGCGGTCCAGGCCATGAACGCCCTCCAAAACGCGCGCCTGTACCAGGAGTTGGAACAAGAAAAAGAACGCATGGCGGAAACCCAGGAAGAAACCCGGAAAAAGCTGGCGCGCGACCTGCACGATGGGCCTACCCAATCCATCGCGGCTATCGCCATGCGCGTCAATTTTGCCCGCCGTCTGATCGAGCGTAACCCCAAAGGGGCCGCGGAAGAGCTGTACAAAATCGAAGACCTGGCTCGCAAAACCACCAAAGAAATCCGCCACATGCTCTTCACACTGCGCCCCCTGGTACTGGAATCCAAAGGCCTGAAGGCCGCGCTGGAGGCCATGGCCGAGAAAATGAACGAAACTTTCGATCAAAACGTGCTCATCGACGTGGACGAGGCGGTGATTGCCCAGTTGGATTTGGGGAAACAGGGCGTGATTTTCAACATTGCGGATGAAGCCGTCAACAACGCCCGAAAACACGCCCAGGCTGCCCACATTTGGGTGCGTTTGAAACCCGCCCGCCATGGGCTGGCGCTATTGGAAATTCGCGACGATGGCGTTGGATTCGACGTCAAACGAGTGGAAGCCTCTTATGATCGCCGGGGAAGTCTGGGAATGGTGAATTTGCGCGAACGCGCGGAATTGATCAATGGCGTGCTCCAGATCAACTCGAAACCAGGTGCAGGCACACAAATCCAGGTGTGGATTCCGCTGACTGAAGAGGCCGCAGAACTGATGTGGCACCGCACATGAGCGATCAGGAAATTCAACCCCGGGACTGGCTGCGCATCAGCGCGATCATCACCGCAATCGCATTGCTGTTTTGGACACCCGTTGAAAGTGTAGAGCGCACCTCTGTGCTTTTGTTTTCGGCGGTTATTTGTGTTTTGGCCGCCCTGGGATTTCTCCGGCGCAGCAGCGACCGCTATTCGTTCTGGCATTCTGTCTTAACCGGTTCCGCGGGCGGGCTGGCTGTCAGCCCTATCGCTTCGGTGCTCATGCTCTTCAAAATCGGGCTGCACGGGCACGCCGTACCCGACTTTTCATTTTCCGACATCCTGGCTACCCTCAGGCTCACTCCTTTTTGGGGGATTGGTGGACTGCTGATCGGGCTGGGTTTTGGCCTCTGGAACCTGTCTTATCAAGAATAAATTGTATGCCTGTTGCTGCTGGTTTGTACTATTACGCCCGCGAAAGCGAAAATACACACACCCCTTCGATTGTGTTGCTCCATGGCGCGGGTGGCTTTCACCTGAGCTGGCCCCCTGAAATTCGACGGCTGGGCAACTACAACGTTTTCGCGTTGGATTTGCCGGGACATGGCAAATCCGAAGGGCATGGGGAACAATCCATTCAGGCCTATGCCCGCCGGGTGATCGAATGGGCATTTGCCCTCGACATATACCGCGCTATTTTCGTGGGGCACTCGATGGGAGGGGCCATTGCGCTGCAACTCGGCCTTTCGTATCGCCGTCATGTTGCCGGGCTGGGACTGTTAGGAAGCGGCGCGCGTTTGCCCGTCTCCCCACAAATCCTCGAGAATCTCGCCAACCCCATCACCATTCAGGCCGCGCTGGATACCATCGTTCGTTTCTCATTTGCCGAAAGCACCTCCCCCCGGCTGGTGGAACAGATATCCAGACGATTCGCCGAATCCAGACCCGGAGTGCTTTTGGGAGATTTTCAGGCCTGCAACGCTTTCGACGTTTCAGACCAACTGGAAAACATATCCTGTCCCACCGTGGTCATTTGTGGGGAACAAGATCGCATGACCCCTCTGCGATATTCCCAGTTTCTGACAAGCAAGATACCGCGCGCCTCGCTGGCCGTTGTGCCGGACGCCGGGCATATGGTCATGCTGGAACAGCCCGCCGCGGTCGCCCAGCACCTGCAATCTTTTCTTTCAGAAAACCGGATGCGCTGGTAAACGGCGAATTTTCCCGGGATGGGGCGCGGGCAGCGGATTACCCTGCTGAGGGTTCTCCACGCAACAGCCTCCGCAGCACAGGCCGGATCGCCTCCACCGCCAACGCCCGATGGCTGAGGCGGTTTTTTTCTTCTGCCGTCAACTCCGCCATCGTCACGCCTCTCTCTTCGAGCAGAAAGATGGGGTCATACCCAAACCCGCCTTGACCGCGTTCCTCCGGGATGATTTGCCCCTCGCAAGTGCCTTCCCCAAAGTACAGCGCGCCCTCCGGGGTTGCAAGCGCGATCCAGCACCGGAAACGCGCCCTCCAGGGTTGGGGGCGCCCCTGCAACCGCTGCAAAAGATAGGCGCGGCGGTCTGCATCGGTGGCCCCCGGCTGGGGCGCGAAGCGGGCCGAACGGACCCCGGGCGCGCCGCCCAATGCGTCCACCTCCAGCCCCGAATCATCCGCCAGTGCCATCAACCCGCTGGCTGCTGCAAAAGCACGCGCTTTGAGCACCGCGTTTTCACGATAGGTTTGCCCGCTCTCCTCCACCTCCAGACGGATACCCACCTCACGCGGGGAAAGCAATGCCTCACCCAGATCGCTCAACAAGGCCTTGAACTCCCTCAATTTGCCCGGATTTTGAGTAGCAAGCAAAATTTTCTCACCCATACCAACCACTACCCGCTGAACGCCGTGCTATCGCCGAAATCCGCGGGCGAAACCGCATCCCCCAACGCGCTCAGCACACTCATTAAGGTCGGGTAGTCGTCCCGCAGCAGGACGATCAACTCTTGCGTAGCGGCTTCCATCCAGCTTGTATTGCCTGCCGCGCGGTGCGCTTCTGCGGCCTGTCCCACGTGCGCGGCCAGCAGTTCACCGGTGGGCAAGTCCCTGGCGCGCAGAATGTGGCGGAAGTACCCAAAGCGTCCGGCCGCGGTAAACTCGCACAGTTCTTCCGGGCTGCACAGGTAGATCACGTCCAGGCTGAGAGGAGGGCGGGGCGGCAATAGATGGCGGATGCTGCCTTGTTCGCCATACCCCACAGACAACACACTCATCTCGATGGGCACGTTGCGGTTTTGGCGGTTGTCCGCGATGATCGTCTCATCCACACCCTCCGCCGTGACCAGTTGGCGCACCAACCCGTCATCATCGATGTGAATATCATAAATCAGGCCATATACCTGGTAATCGTTCCCCAACGGGGCGCGCACCAACGCGCCAAACGAAGGGGCCTCCAGTTGGGAAACATGGCATCCCGCCACGAAACCGGATGTTCCGGCGCGCAGCAGACGGCCAATTTCCAGCATTTGTGACATGTGATCCTCCAAATTACGTGCCAAGCACTGCCTGCGCTGCCCGCTTACTCGAATGCGCCGTACCGCGCCCGCCCCCCCGCGCTCTTGAGAGACTGCTTGCTGGATACTTCACCCACCTCCACCCCCTGCCGGCGCAGTTCGAGCAACAGCATCTGCGCGATCTGCTTCTTTTCGTCCAGCGAGACCACCGCGATCTCGTGCGCGCGGTGCAGCAGATAGGGGTACGGCCGCGCGCCCAGGATGCCGCATTGCTGCACCAACACCGCATGTAGCGTGTTCAACCGGTCCGCCTCTTCCGCGACCCAGGCCGGAATTTCGACGCGTGCCAGCCAGGGCCTTTGGGGCCGCCCGACGTTCAGATAAAAAAAGTGCAGCGCCAGATCACCGCTATAATTGGCTGCCGACTTGGATTGAATGCGAAACACCGCGGAGCGCGCGCCAGGATCGAGAATCGAGCGGTACAGTTGGGCATCGGTGATGCCCTTGAGCGGGCGGTTTTGGCGCAGCGCGCCAAGCTCATGGTCCGCGGCCTCGGCCACCTCCAACATCTGTACCACCAGATCGGCGCGCGGTTTGTCCACATACCCGGCGGTGATCGCGCCAATGTCGCGCAGAGAGCGCAACGCCTGGAGGTACGATTGCAGGCTTTTTGTGAAGGTGGTGTTGTTGTCCGACGTCTGCCCCCACAGTTCGATTGGCCCATCGGTCAGGGTGACGACCGGCTGGGGCGCGTTTTCGGCCAGATCGACCAGCACCTCCCGCTCCCACCGGTCGCGTTGCAGGTTGACGATCCCGTCGCTGATCAGCCCGCCGCCGGACAGGTACAGCTCCTCCCCGTAATACAGCCGGGTGTCATAGTGCGGCCTGGGGGACTGCCCGGGGCGCACTTCCAGCGCGCCCACGTTCAGCAGGTAGAACAGCACCTCCGCGTGGCGATCCGGATAAATCTGTGAACCATCCGCAGCGATCAGGGTGACGTTGTCGGGGAGAGCGGGCACGGGGTAACTGGCGTCAAGCGGCTGTGCGGTCGGGAGGGCGCATCGCAGAAACGGATCCAGCCGGGCCGCGCGTTGGACGCGCTCGCGCAGCCAGGTGTGGTTCCGGGCATGATAGCCCAGCATCCCCCGCGCCGCCTCGTATTTTTCCAGCCATTTCTTTTGGTCCGCCGGCGCGCTTTGACCAATCAGCCGAACCTGGCTGCGCACTTTTTGAAAATCAACCGGCATGGTGTCTCCTGAACGGTCTTACACACTCGCAATTGTAGAACATTTGTTACACATTCTAAAGCGGAATCTACCTGGCGGCAAGGGAATTCAACTTTCGACTTCCAACCCGATCAGAAACTCCAGGTTGCCTTTTGGCCCCTTCAAAGGGGAGCGGATCAGGCCGGAAACTTTGAACCCCTGACCGCGGGCGAAGCGCAGCACATCCAACAACACCCGTTGATGGACTTGCGGGTCGCGGATCACGCCCCGGCCGCGGGCCGCCTGCCGTTTCCCGGCCTCAAATTGGGGCTTGATCAGCGCGATCACCTCCCCGCCCGAGGGGGGCAGCCAGCCCCGGACGACCGGCAGCAGCACTTTCAACGAGATGAACGAGGCGTCCACCGTCACCAGATCGACCGCTTCGGGCAGGCTCTCCAGATAGCGGGCGTTGGTGCGCTCCATCACCACCACGCGCTGGTCGTTACGCAGCTTCCAGTGCAGCACGCCGTGTCCTACGTCGATGGCGTACACCTTTGCCGCGCCGCGTTGCAGCAGGCAATCCGTGAACCCGCCGGTGGAGGCGCCCACGTCCGCGCACACCCGCCCGGCGGGGTCCACCCCGAAAGCCTCCAGCGCGGCGGCCAGCTTCTCGCCCCCACGGGAGACGAACCGCGGCCCTGAGTCGATCTCGATCCGGGCGGTGGTCGCCACCCGCGAGGCCGGTTTGGGCACCACCTGACCATCGGCGCGCACCTGCCCGGCCATCACCAGCCGTTGCGCCAGCGAGCGACTCTCCACCAACCCGCGCTCCACCAGCAGCACATCGATGCGTTGTTTTTTGGGCATAGGGGTATTGTAACGGGAAAATGTCGGGGTGGTCGGATTTGTCTGAGTGGTCTGATTTGTCTGGGTGGTCTGATTCGTCCTTCCTTTTCCCCCGCACCTGCCGCACATCCCGGAACGCTGAAGGCACTGAACACTGAACACTGAACACTGAACCCTGAACACTGAACACTGAACACTGAATACTGAACACTGGACACCCATTCCTTTACGTTTTCCGCTTTACGTTTTATCATTCCGCCATGCTCGTTCACCTTATCCAAGCCATGCGTCCCAAACAGTGGGCAAAAAACGTTTTTTTATTCGCCGCCCTGGTTTTCGACCGCAAACTGACCAACCTCCCGGCCGCGCTCATCACCCTGGCCGGTTTTGCGGTCTTTTGCCTGCTGGCCAGCGCCATCTACCTGCTCAACGACCTGACCGACATCGAAGCGGACCGCCAGCACCCTACCAAACGCCATCGCCCCATCCCTTCGGGCAGGCTGCCGGCTCCCCTGGCCTACGCGGCCGCGGCCGTGTTTCTGCTGGCTGGGTTGTCCGCGGCCTTCGTCCTCAGCCGCGCGTTTTTTGTCCTATGCTTGATCTACCTGCTCTCCAACCTGGCCTACTCCCATTGGCTCAAACACATCCCCCTGCTGGACGTGCTGCTGCTGGCCGGGTTTTACGTGCTGCGAGTTGGGGCCGGGGTGGCCCTCATCGAGGTCGAGCGTTTCTCGCCCTGGCTGTACGTCTTCACCACCTTTCTGGCGCTCTTCCTGGGTATCGGCAAGCGCCGCGCCGAACTCACCCGCATGGCGGATGAAGCCGCCTCCACCCGCCGCGCCCTCGACGGCTACACCCTCCCCTTCCTGGACCAACTGCTCATCATCGTCTCCGGCATGGCGATCATGACCTACAGCCTGTACACCTTCTCGGCCCCCAACCTCCCCGAAAATCACGCCATGATGTTCACCATCCCCTTCGTGATCTACGGCATGTTCCGCTACCTGTACATCATCCAGGTTGAAAAACGCGGCGAAGCCCCCGAGGATGTGCTCTTCAGCGACCGCCCGTTACAGATCGGCCTGGGGCTGGGAGGGCTGGCAATCCTGGCGATCTTTTACATTTTTTGATCGGGAATCGAGAATCAGGCAAAGCCCAATTACCCATCCTTCAACTTCAGGCTCGCTCCGCTCCCCTGCCGCTCAGGATGCAATTACCCAATTACCAATACCCAATTACCCACCCTTCGACTTCGAGCGGCTGCGCCGCCCTCCGCTCAGGATGTAATCCCCACTCCCTATCCCCTATCCCCCATCCCTATCCCCCATCCCTATCCCCCATCCCTATCCCCCATCCCTATCCCCATCCCCACCCCCCATGCCCTCTTCCTTCGCACCCGGCAAGATCATCCTGTTCGGTGAACACGCG
>JALUWE010000320.1 GCA_027019845.1 Anaerolineales bacterium
GCGTTGAGGGTGAGGGTGTTGCTCTCCTGGCCGGTCTCGCCGAGCCATTGCAGGGCGTTGATCTCGCGGTCCAGGAGCTTGAGATCGCCTGCGGGTTGCAGGTCGCGCACTGCCGGGCTGAGTTTGGGGACGACAGGTTTGCTGACGTCGAAGGTGAGGCCATTTTGCGCGTTATCGCTTGCCCGGGCGTTCACGCGCGCATCGAAAACGATCAGGATGCCCAGAATGGCCAGCATCCCCATAATCCACAGTAGTGTGTTGGTTTTCATAAAGTTCGTTCTTTCTCCTTGTGCAATCCCTGCACCCCCTCGGGCGTATTGGAATCATTTGTGCTCCAACGAAGACCGGACAGCCGTCTCGAACTTCGTCAAAGTCTCGGCCACATCTGCCTCGCTCAGCGCGGCGCACAGAAACCAGGGTTCGCGGCCATCGGTTTCGGGAAAGACACCATTTTGGATCAGGCGCAGGCTGATTTTTTCGTACAGGTCTGCGTTCCCCTGGTTGTAGTCGCGCAGGTTCAGGGGCGGGGTGTCCGTACCGAGGATGTAGGCGAACATGGATGGGTGTCCGGTCATGGCGTGCGGGATGCTGTGGCGGGCAAGTATCTCGCTGATGCCGTCCATCAAGGCGCGCCCGCGCGCTTCGATGGTCTTGTGAACCGGCTCGGTTTCGATGATCGCCAGGGTGGCGTCGGCTGCGGCCACACCGACTGCGTTGGCGGTGTATGTGCCGCCGTGGGAGACCACGCCGGGTTCGATGGTCATCATGAATTCTTCTTTGCCGCCGATGGCCGCCACCGGGAAGCCGTTGCCCATCGCTTTGGCATACGTGACGAGATCGGCCTGGATGCCGAAATACTGCTGCGCGCCGCCAGGCGCCAGCCGGAAGCCGGTCTTGACCTCGTCGAACACCAACACGATGCCGTACCGGTCGCACAGGCTGCGCATTTTTTGCAGGAACCCGGGCCGCGGCATGATGCCGGCCACGTTGCCCATGACCGGCTCCAGGAAGATGGCGGCCAGCTCGTGCGCGTGCTTTTCCACCGTCTCTTCCAGCACTTCCAGGTCGTTGTAGGGCAGGTTGATCACGTATTGGGTGATGTGCTTGGGGATGCCTTTGCTCATCGCCACGTTGCGCGGCGCGTGGGGCGGCCCGGCCTGCTCGATGGGGGTGGAGGCGGTGCTGAACAGCACGTAATCGTGCATCCCGTGGTATTGGCCCTCGAATTTGATGAATTTTTCGCGGCCGGTGTGGGCACGGGCGATGCGCAGCGCGTGCATGGTGGCCTCGGTGCCGGTGTTGGCCAGCCGGACTTTATCGACCCCGGTCAACCGCGCCACCCGTTCGGCGACCTGGACCTCGAGCGGTGTGGTGAGCGCGAACAGGGTGCCGTTTTCGATCACTTCGGCCACCCGCGCGTTGACGCGTTCGTCCGCGTGTCCCAAAATGATCGGCCCGAACGCCAGCCGGTAATCGATGTAGCGTTTTCCGTCCGCGTCCCAGATATGGGCGCCTTTGCCGCGGGTGATGATCAGCGTGTCGTCATCGCCCCAGTAGCGGAAATTAGAGTTTACGCCAAAGGGAATGACCTTTTTGGCTCGTTGGAACCAGGTTTTGGATTGTTGGCCTTGCAGAGACATGGGAACTCCGGTTACTTCCTACTTCTTACTTCCTACTTCTTACTTCCTACTTCTTACTCCCTACTTCTTACTCCCTACTTCATGGACGTTTTCGTAGCCCTCATCGACCCGAAAATTCCCGGCTCGAATCGCCTGATTGGCAAGCTGGTCGCAGCGATTGTTTTCGGGGGTGAAGCTGTGGCCTTTGACCCAGCGAAAGCGCACCTGGTGGCGGTCGCACAGGTCGAGCAGCCGCGCCCACAAGTCGGGGTTTTGGGCTTTTGCGCGTTTGTTGCGTTTCCATTTGTTGGCCCGCCAGCGCCTGGCCCAGCCTTTGTTCATGGCGTCTGCCAGGTATTTCGAGTCGGTGAACAGGGTGGCACAGCAGGGTTGTGCGAGTGATTCGAGCGCGGTGATGGCGGCCAGTAATTCCATGCGGTTGTTGGTAGTTTCCCGGTAGGCTGTGGAAATCTCCTGGCGCGACTTGCCGTTCAGGATCACCACGCCGATCCCGCCTGGGCCGGGATTCCCAACACACGCGCCATCGGTGTAGATGGTGACTTGGGGTTTTGTCATTCCAGCTCCG
>JALUWE010000321.1 GCA_027019845.1 Anaerolineales bacterium
GACTTACGCACTTGAAAAGTCGCACCCAGACCTCACAGGTCTCAAAGCGCATGGAGATGCCCGGATGCAATCTGTTTTGGGTAAAATCTTCCGGCATCGTGTGGTAGTAGACCTGTGAGGTCTCAAAAACTATGATAGACTCAGAACACACAGCCAGACTTGTGGAGAAACAGTTCAATGAGAGATAACGATTGGTTCCCAGACGACGACTTTGGCGAAGTGCTTCACCGCCATACAGAAGAGTTTTACAGCATTCCCGACGCGCTTCCCGATGAGGAGGGCATCATCGAATGCCCGGTATTACCCTTGCGAGACCTGGTGGTCTTCCCCCGCATGGTTTCCCCGCTTTTCATCGGGCGTGACATTTCCTTGATGGCAATTGAAGAGGCGCAAGAGGAACACCAGACGGTGATCGCCCTGACCCAAAAGGACCCGGCCATGGAGTCTCCCGGGCCGGAGGACTTTTTTCCCGTGGGTGTCGAGATGGCGGTCGGGAGGCTGCTCAACATGCCGGACGGTTCCAGTTCCGCATTGGTACAGGGCCGGCGCCGGGTGAAAGTGATCGAATTCATTCGCACCGAGCCGTTTCTGTATGCCCGCGCCCGCCCGATTGTCGAGCCGCCGACCTATAACGACGAAACCGACGCGTTGATGCGCACCGTGCTCGATTTGTTCGAACGATGTGTGCGGCTCAGCCGCTCTATCCCGGAAGAAGCGCATCTCTTCGCGCTCAACATCGACGAACCAGGTTGGTTGGCGGATATGATCACCACCGCGCTCTCCCTCCCCCTCCAGGAGCGGCAGACTGTCCTGAACGAAATCGATCCCGTTCAACGCCTGCAAATCGTCAGCAGTCTTTTGGGCCGCGAGTTGTACGTGCTGGAACTGGAAGATAAAATCCACACCCGCGTGCAAAACGAGGTGGACCGCTCGCAGCGGGAGATGTACTTGCGCGAACAAATGCGCGCCATCCAAACCGAGCTGGGAGAGGGCGACGCCTGGAGCCAGGAGATCGCCGAGCTGCGCAGCCGCATCGAGGGCGCGCCCCTGCCGGAAGAAGTGCAGGCACGCGCCTTGAAAGAAGTCACCCGTCTCAGCCAGTTGCCCCCCATGTCCCCTGAAACGGGTGTCATTCGCACCTACCTGGATTGGATTCTGGAACTGCCCTGGGCAAAGGCCACCAAAGACAAGCTGGACGTGAAACGGGCGGCCAAAATCCTGGACAAGCACCACTACGGGCTGCCCCGCGCCAAAGAGCGCATCCTGGAATACATCGCGGTCAAAAGTCTGCGCCCCAAAAAATCTCGCCAGCCTATTTTGTGCTTTGTCGGGCCGCCTGGGACCGGCAAAACCTCGCTGGGCCGCTCGATTGCCGAGGCGTTGGGCCGAAAGTTCGTGCGCATCTCGCTCGGCGGGGTGCGTGACGAGGCGGAAATCCGCGGCCACCGGCGCACGTACATCGGCGCGCTGCCCGGCCGCATCCTGCAAACCATGCGCCGCGCCGGCACAATCAACCCGCTCTTCATGCTGGACGAAATCGACAAACTCAGCTCGGACTACCGCGGGGACCCGTCTTCCGCGCTGCTCGAAGTGCTCGACCCGGAGCAAAACCACAGCTTCTCGGATCATTACCTCGAGCTGCCCTACGACCTCTCCAACGTGATGTTCATCACCACCGCCAACTGGGCAGGCCGCATCCCGGCCCCGCTGCTCGACCGCATGGAGGTGATCGAGTTCAACGGCTACATCGAGGATGAAAAAATCGAGATCGCGCGGCGGTTTCTGATCCCCCGCCAGCTGGAAGAAAACGGGCTGAACGTCAAAGAAATTCAATTCAGCACGCAGGCCTTGCAGCGCATCATTCGAGAATACACCTACGAGGCGGGCGTGCGCAATCTGGAACGCGAGATCGGGCGCGTCTGCCGCAAGATCGCCCGCCTGAAAGCAGAAGGCCGCCGCTACCCCACCCGCATCCAAAGCTCGGCTATCGAAAAGCTGCTGGGACCGCCGCAATTCTTCGACAGCGAAGCCGAACGCCAGGACGAAGTCGGCATCGCCACCGCGCTGGCCTGGACCGAAAACGGCGGCGACATCATGCCGGTCGAGGTGCTGCTCATGGAAGGCAAAGGCAACATGCAAATCACCGGGCACATCGGCGAGGTGATGCAGGAATCCGCACAGGCGGCCCTCTCGTACCTC
>JALUWE010000322.1 GCA_027019845.1 Anaerolineales bacterium
ACCCCCTACTCCATCCGGCAAAGCGATCTGCCCTCTGAGTACATGCACGCCACCGGCGCCCACTTCTGCCCTCTCGACTACCTTACCCACAGCCTGATGCCCGCCGCCCTCCGCCAGGCCGGCTTCACCACCATCACACTCGACCCCGGCAAAGGCTACATGACCCCCACCTTCTGGGACCACGTCCCCTCCATTGTCACCGGCCTGACCGCGTTCCTGCCCTCCGAAGAAAAAATCCGCGCCCTCTTCCACGGACGCAGCGACGACCTGTGGGAAATGGCCGAAGCCCTGGCCCACTACGGCTGCGAAATCATCGTCATCAAACGCGCCATCCAGGGGCAACTGCTCTACGACACCGGCGCCAAAACCCGCTGGGAAATCCCCGCCTACCCGGCCCGGGAACGCGACCCCACCGGCGCGGGCGACGCCTTCTGCGGCGGCTTCCTGGCCGGATACCGCCGCACCCTCGACCCCCTCGAAGCCGCCCTCTACGGCAACGTCTCCGCCTCCCTGACCATCGAAGGCAGCGGCCCCTTTTTCGCCCTCGACACACTTCCCGGCCTGGCCGAAGCCCGTCTGGACGCCCTGCGCCAGTCCGTCCGAAAAATCTAAATGCAGCCTCTCATCCAACGCCTCCTCGACCTGGCC
Source organism: Anaerolineales bacterium (assembly GCA_027019845.1). Classification (GTDB taxonomy): domain Bacteria; phylum Chloroflexota; class Anaerolineae; order Anaerolineales; family JABWBV01; genus JALUWE01. Next base: position 649 of record JALUWE010000322.1, read on the forward strand.
GTCCGCATCCAACAAATCCCGGCCCCCACCTTCCACGAACACGAACGCGCCCGCTTTTTGCACGCCCAATTCCAACAACTCGCCCTCCAGGACGTCTCCACCGACCCGGTGGGAAACGTCTACGCCCGCCTTCCCGGGCAGGGGGACACACCCCCGATCGTGATCAGCGCCCATTCGGACACCGTTTTCCCCCGCGACACCGACCTGAGCGTGGCACGCACCCCCGGCAAAATTCACGGCCCCGGCATCGGCGACAACTCCCTGGCCGTGGCCGCCCTCCCGGGCCTGGTCTGGGCACTGCGCGCCAGGAACGCCACCCTCCCCGGCGATCTCTGGCTGGTCGCCAACACCGGCGAAGAAGGCCTGGGCGACCTGCGCGGTATGCGCGCCGTGGTCGAACGCTTTGGCAGCGCGCCGCTGGCCTACATCGTCCTCGAAGGCATGGCGCTGGGACGCATCTACCACCGCGGCGTCGCGGTACGGCGCTACCGCATCACCGCCCAAACCCACGGCGGCCACTCCTGGGTGCATTTCGGACGCCCCTCCGCCATCCACACCCTGGCCGAACTGATCGTCCAGATCACCGCCCTCCCCCTGCCCGCCGAACCGCGCACCACCCTCAACGTCGGCGTCATCCACGGCGGCACCTCCGTCAACACCATCGCCCCCCAGGCCTCCTGCGAACTCGACCTGCGCTCCGAAGACAGCGCAACCCTACAAAACCTGCTCACCCAACTGAAAACCCTGATCGCACGCTTCAACCACAACGCCGAAATCACCATCCAGACCGAAAAGATCGGCGACCGCCCCGCCGGAGGAATCCCCGCCCGCCACCCCCTCGTCCGCCTGGCCCAACGCTGTCTCCAGCAACAGGGACTCGAACCCCACCTCAGCATCAGCTCCACCGACGCCAACATCCCCCTCAGCCAGGGGCTGCCCGCCATCTGCATCGGCCTGACCACCGGTGGAGACGCACACACCGTCCGCGAATACATCTACACCGACCCCCTGCACAAAGGCATGGCGCAGCTCCTCACCCTCATCGAACGCGCCTTTGATGAACTATGAGCTGCAAGGCGTAATTACCCAATTACCCAATTACCCAATTACCCAATTACCCAATTACCCAATTACCCAATTACCCAATACCCTATCCCCACTCCCTATCCCCACTCCCTATCCCCACTCCCTATCCCTATCTCCACCCCCCATCCTTCGACTTCAAGCTCATCCCATTCGCCCCCCGCTCAGGATGCACCAACGCAAGCTCCCCACTCAAACCCTCCGCATCGGCATCGACATCGGCGGCACCTTCACCGATTTCGTCATCTTCGACCCGGCCAGCGGCCACCTCACCGCCTTCAAACTCCCATCCACCCCGGATGACCCCGCCCGCGCCGTCCTCCACGGCCTCCAACAATTACCCAACCCTTCGGCTTCGCTCAGAGCACGCCTCCATCCTTCGACTTCGAGCGAATTCCATTCGCCCTCCGCTCAGGATACAACCCCCAATCCCAATCCCAATCCCAATCCCAATCCCTATC
>JALUWE010000323.1 GCA_027019845.1 Anaerolineales bacterium
GTCGCTCAACGCGATGACGATGACCCTGATGGGCTTTCTGATCGTCAGGCGTGTGCCGCATAACATCATTGGCTGGCTGCTGATGGCTTCGGGCATCCTGGCCGGGCTGACCGGCCTGAGCGAGGAGTACGCCTGGTACGCCACCCTGACGCGTCCCTCCCTGTACCCCAGCGGGGTGCTCGTCGTCGGGCTGGGGCACTGGCTCTGGTTGCCTTCCTACGCCCTGGTTGCTATCCATTTGCCGTTGTTGTTCCCCGATGGGCGTTACCTTTCCCCGCGCTGGCGTATCGTCGGCGGGCTGGGCGTGCTCTGGATGCTCCTGGGGAGCGCCTGGCTGATTTTCTACCCCGGGCCGCTCACCAACATGCAAACCATCGAAAACCCTTTTGGCCTCGACCTGGCGATATTCAAGACCGCGGCGCTTTCACCGGCCACCTACTACCTGCCCGCGCTGGTCCCCGGCCAGATTTTGATGGTACTGGCCGCCGCCTCGATGGTTCTTCGCTACCGGCGTGCCGGGCCGGCGGTGCGCCCGCAACTCAGATGGCTCGCCTACGCCGCCGTCTTGATGCCCGTCGCCGGGGTATTGGGGCAGATCGACGGCTGGCTGTTCGATGTGTTGTTGTACCTCTTCGTCGCCACGCTGCCGGTTTCCATCGCTATCGCCATCCTGCGCTACCGCCTCTTCGACATCGACCTGATCATCAACCGTGTGCTGGTTTTCACCGTGCTCACGGCTTTCATCGTGGTGCTGTACGTGGTAGTCGTCGGCGCGTTTGGCGCGCTCTCCCAGGCGAGCGGCAACCTGCTGCTCTCGCTGCTGGCGACCGGCCTGGCCGCGCTGCTCTTGCAACCGCTCCGTGAGTGGCTGCAAGGGCGCATCAACCGCTGGATGTACGGCGAGCGCGACGCCCCGGCCGCGTTGCTTGCCAGGCTGGGTGAGCATCTGGAAAAGACCGGCTCCCCGGAGGCGGCCCTGAAGGGCATCGTGGAAACGGTCGCCCAGGCCCTCAAACTGCCCTACACGGCCATCGCCCTGGGAGAAGAGGGCGAAATCGCGGCGATGTACGGCCTGCCGCAGAACGCCATCCAACGGTTCCCGCTCATTTATCAGGGGGAACGGGTGGGAGAGATGCAGGTGGCTGAACGCGCCCCGGGCGAGGCCCTTACCCCCAAAGACCGCCGCCTGCTGGAGACCATCGCCCGTCAGGCCGGAGCCGCGGCCCACGCCGTCCGGTTGACCGCAGACCTGCGCCGCGCCCGCCAGCGACTGGTCATCGCCCGCGAAGAAGAACGCCGCCGCATCCGCCGCGACCTGCACGATGGCCTCGGGCCCCAACTCGCCAGCCAGACCCTCACCCTGGACGCAGTCGAAAAGCTGATCGAGCGCGACCCCCAAACCGCCAGAACCCTGATCCGCAATCTGAAATCCCAGGCGCAGGAGGCCATTTCCGACATACGCCGCATCATCTACGATTTACGCCCTTCCTCTCTCGACGACCTGGGCCTGATTGGGGCTGTGCAGACGGAAATCGCCCGCTATACAGGCAGCGGTATCAACGTGCAACTCAACACACCGGCCACGCTTCCCGCGCTGCCCGCGGCGGTCGAACTGGCTGTTTTCCGCATCATTCAGGAGGCGCTCACCAACGTTGTCCGGCACGCCAACGCCAGCACATGCCGGATCACTATCCAACACCAACCGGATGCGCTGTGTGTGGAAATTCAGGACGATGGCCGCGGCCTCACTGCGGCCACGCTGGCCGGTATCGGGTTGAAATCCATGCAAGCCCGCGCCGCCGAACTTGGCGGCCAGTTCGACATCCAGTCCTATCCCGGCCGCGGCACCCGCATCACCGCAAAATTTTCCCTGACCTGAAACACGCCACCTCGAACGCCATGCCCCCCATCCGTATCATCATTGCCGATGACCACCCGGTATTCCGCTACGGTCTCAAAGCCCTGATCGCCACCGACCCTGAAATGGAAGTGGTGGGCGAGGCTGAAACCGGGCAGGAGGCCGTTAAACTGGCCGCTGAACTGGCCCCGGACGTGGTCCTGATGGACATCAACATGCCCGGCTTGAACGGGATCGAAGCCACCCGCCAGATCGCGGCCACCAACCCGGGCGCCGGCGTGCTGATCGTCTCCATGCTGGACGATGATACCGTGTTCGCGGCCATGCGTGCTGGCGCACGCGGCTATCTGGTGAAGGGCGCGGAGGGGGACACCACCCTGCAGGCCATCCACATTGTGGCCGGGGGCGGCACTATTTTTAGCCCCGGCATTGCGGAACGGGTGATAGACTACTTCTCACGCGAACAGCCAGCCCCGAACCCTTTCCCCGAACTTACCGGACGTGAACGCCAGATTTTGTCCCTGATCGCGCAGGGGTTGACCAATGCCGCCATCGCCGAGCGGTTGACGCTCAGCCCCAAGACGGTGCGCAATCACGTTTCGGAAATTTACGGGAAATTGCAGGTTGCCAGCCGGGGGGAGGCAATCGCCAAAGCACGAGATGCCGGGCTGGGAAAACCAAGTCCCCCAAAAACGCGCTTAAATGACGATGACTAGGGTGAGGGGGGCACCCTAGCCATCGTCAACCTAATTGTATTCAAATCCTGACATTTGTCAAGACCAAATTTCACAAAAAAAGGCTGTTTTTTGGAAATTGTTGTCCCGATCTGGCAGGCGAGCGGTGTTTTGCGGTTCTCGACTGATGGGTAGCGGGGAGCTCAATGCGCCACCCGGTTCGGGTCGATCACGTACTCCCACCAATTGTTGGAGATGCCGTTCGTCTGGCCTGTAAAGTGCGGAAAATGACGAAACCACCAGACGTGGTGGGCACGGATGTCGCCGCCGCCCCACTCGCGGCAGTCCACCAGTTTGGGGTCACCGTCCAGTTCGGGGAAGTTGTACCAGTTGTCGCAGTAGCTCCACACTTTGCGCCGGTTGCCCCAGTCATAATCTCGCTCGCTGTTGGGCGCAAAGTGTACGTTGCCGACCTCGGCCCGGCGGGGGTGGGTCAGATCGTAGCGGGTGAAGCGTTCCCACAAGTTCGCCGGCCCTCGAAGGCGGCCAAAGACGCGGGACAGGATCGATTCTGCGCGGTGCCCCAGGTTTTCGAGCATCTCCCCCACCCCGCGCTCGTAGTTGAACCCCATGATCACGAACCTGCGCCCGGCATTTTCGCTGCCCTCCAGCGGGGGGGCGTTGCACCAAAACGCGCCCGGCCCGGCCATGATGGATTCGTAGTAGCCCGCGTAGGGAAAGGCGGAGAGCCACACTTCGTCGATCTCGTCCCGCCGGATGCGCCCGAGGAGGTCGAAATCCGCCAGGAGGCGGTGGTAGTCCACCGCGTCGGGTTGGTGGCAGGTGTGCCGCCTGCGCCAGCATTCCAGGTAGGTTTGCGGGGTGTAGACGAAGCCATCCCGCTTTACCGGGAACGCATCGACTTCGATCCGCTCCACAATGCGGTAGCGAACCACGCCGTAACTGGCATATTCGATGTCCTGGATGTAAGCGCGGGCGTTTTCATCCGGGTCGTTCCAGCGCATGGCCCGGTTGAGCCTGCGACCTCCAAGCTGGGGGATGGTCGGGTTGTGGATGATGTGTAAAACGCGGGGGGTGGTGGGGGGGGGGGTGGGTAGCATGAAGACGGCCCAGGGTTGGTGGTTGGGGGAATTATACAACGTTGGGTTTTGAGACCTCACAGGTCTACTACCACACAATGCAGGAAGATTTTACCCAAAATGGATTGCATCCGGGCATCTCCATGCGCTTTGAGACCTGTGAGGTCTGGGGGCGACTGTCAAGTGCGTAAGTCCTATAAATAAGAATTTTTTGATAAAATTCATACATGCCCACAGCACAGACAAGCACCCCTCCCGCCACTGAAGGACGAACAGTCGGTAGCCAGCCGGTGACAGACCGGTTCGGGCGGCCATTGCGCGATGTGCGCATTTCCGTCACCGACCGCTGCAATTTTCGCTGTACCTACTGTATGCCAAAAGAAGTGTTCGGTCGTAATTACCGCTTCCTGCCGCGGCAACAGTTGCTCACCTTCGAGGAGATCGAGCGGCTGGGGCGCATTTTTACCACATTTGGGGTACACAAGTTCCGGCTGACCGGTGGCGAACCGCTCATGCGCCGCGGTCTGGAAACGTTGATCAGGATGCTGGCTCGCATCCCGAATGTGGACATTGCGCTGACCACGAACGGATCGTTTCCCACCGCCCGGGTGTGGTCGCTCAAAGCCGCCGGGTTGAAGCGCATCACCGTCAGCCTGGATTCGCTCGACAATCAGACCTTTATGGCGATGAACGACGTCGATTTTCCGGTCGAAAAGGTGCTCGACTGGATCGATGCCTGCGCGCAGGCCGGGTTGCGGCCTGTCAAAATCAATATGGTGGTCAAGCGTGGGGTCAACGAAGACAGCATTCTGCCCATGGCGCGCTATTTTCGCGAAAAGGGGCACATTCTGCGTTTTATTGAGTACATGGACGTGGGCACCAGCAACGGGTGGCGCATGGACGACGTGGTGCCGGCCTCCGAGATCGTGGACATCATTCAGCGCGAGATGCCCATCGAGCCGCTCAACCCGAACTATTACGGCGAGGTGGCGCGGCGCTGGCGGTATACGGACGGCAGCGGGGAAATCGGCATCATCGCGTCGGTGACGCAGGCGTTCTGCCGCACCTGCACGCGGGCGCGGCTTTCCGCGGATGGAAAGTTGTATACCTGTTTGTTCGCGGCCCAGGGGTTCGATCTGCGGGCTTTGCTGCGCGGCGGGGCCGGCGACGAGGAAATTTCCGCCGAGATCGCGCGGGTGTGGGCACGCCGCGACGACCGCTACTCCGAAATTCGCACGCAGGCCACCGCGCGGCTGCCGAAGGTGGAAATGTCGTATATTGGGGGGTGAAGTCTTATTTGTCTTATTTGTCTTACTTGTCTGAGTTGTCTTACTTGTCTTACTTGTCTGAGTTGTCTTACTTGTCTACCTGCCTACCTGTCTACCTGTCTACATGCGACGTGCGACCTTTGACCGGCCTGCGACTGTTGGCGGGCTGCCAGGGTGAAAACGAAGCCCTCCTGAACCTGCCACCAGCCGCACAGTGGGGGGGCATCGGGCAGGGCGGCAGGGTCCCATTCGATGCGGAATGCCGTCCAGGAAGGGGGCAGTTCCACCGGCGGGGCCAGCGCGCAATTTGCCACCTGTGGCTTCCGGGTAAAGCCAATACGCAAGGCTTTCAACGCGGCTTCCTTTGCGCTCCAGATGGCGGTGATGATTCCGTCCCGGAGCGGGGGAGGGGTGCGTTCGACAAGCTCGATCTCTTGTGGGGTGAAGAAGTGTTCCACGAAGCGGGGTTCTCTGGGTGCGATACGCTCGATGTCCGCGCCGAGGGGGATGTTTGGGCCCCGGCATAGCGCGCAAAAGGCGTGTCCGTGGGAATGGCTGATGGAGAGCGAAGGATGGTGAACCGCCCCCTCCCAATGGAACGTTGCCACCGGCGCGCCGTGGTGGTCGTTATCGATCACGATGGCGTGCAGGGGGATGGCGCTGGAGAAGACCTGCCGGATCAGGCGTTTGGCGGTCCAACGGCCGAGCAGCCAGTCCCTGCGGCGTTCGGGGGAGCGGAATCGGTCGAAGCGCGCCCGCTCGATGGGGGCCAGTAACCCGGCGGGAGGGTGTCCGGCTGCCAGATCGGGGTGCGCGCCCAGGGTTTGGTGAAGGCAATGGGGCAGGGGGGCAGTGTTCAGTGGTCGGTGTTCAGTGTTCAGTGTTCAGTGTTCAGTGGTCAGTAGTCAGTGGTCAGTGGTGGGTAGGTGATGCGTTTTACGCAAATGGGCAAGTATGGAAGACAAGTTGCCAAAATGATACAATAAATTCAGTTCATCGAGACCGGAGGTACACAAAGATTTGATGGAGGCGCCATGCACAACCGACGTTTAGGCCGCTGGGGGCTGAAAGTCAGCGAGATTTCATTGGGAAGCTGGTTGACGTTTGGCGGGCAGTTGGACGAAAAGACATCGATAGAATTGGTGCACGCTGCGTATGATAGGGGGGTCAATTTTTTCGACAACGCGGACGTGAACGCCAACGGGCAGGCCGAGGTGATCGTGGGCAAGGCGATTAGCGGGCTGCCGCGTGAGGGGGTGGTGCTGTCCAGCAAAGTGTTCTGGCCGACGTTTCCGGGGCCGAACGGACGCGGCCTGTCCCGCAAGCACATCACCGAGTCGGTCCACGCCTCGCTGCGGCGATTAGGCACCGATTATTTGGACATTTATTTCTGCCACGGCTACGATCCGGACACGCCTTACGACGAGGTGGTGTATACCATGAACACGCTGATCCAGCAGGGCAAAATTCTGTATTGGGGTACTTCGGGCTGGTCTGCGGCGCAGATTACGGCGGCGTATGGGGTGGCGCGGCAATACAACCAGATTCCACCGGCTGTGGAGCAGACGCAGTACAATATGTTCGTGCGCCACCAGATGGAATTGCACATCGCGCCTTTGCGCGCGGATAGGGGGCTGGGCGTGATGGCCTGGGGGCCGCTGCACTCGGGAATTCTTTCCGGCAAATACGTCGATGGGATTCCTCCTGGAAGCCGGGCATCTCTTGCGCAAATGGGCTGGCTGCGGGATCAGTTGACGCCGGAACGTTTGGAGAAAGTGCGGCAACTCGGCAGGCTGGCGAATGAGCTGGGCATGACAACCGCACAGCTTGCCATTGCCTGGATTTTGCGCCGCAAAGAGGTGTGTACCGTCATTACCGGCGCGACCAGCATCCCCCAACTGGAGGAGAATCTCGAAGCGGGAGAGATGGCCGGTAAGCTGACCGAAGATGTGTTGGAGAAAATCGAGCAGATATTGGGAAATTTGCCCGAAGATGGGGGGTGAAAAAAGGGATAGGCCGTAGGCTGCCAGCGACAGAAAGGCAGAAGTCCAACTCCTCTCGGAAGTTGGACTTCTATGGGTTACGCCAGTTCTTCTTGAAATTCGTCGCCTGGCTTTTTGCGCAGGGTGAAGAAGCCTACTCCCACCGGGATGAGAAGGAGCACCAGGCCGACGCACAGTGCGGCAATCCCGGTACCCAGGGCTGCCGAAGGATCGGAGCTGCCCATGATGTCGATATCTGCATTGGGCATAAAGCTGACCACAGCGGCCAGCAGGCCCCAACAGAGGGAAAATAGTCCTGGGCAACCACATAGCACTCCGGTAGCAACCGTAGCAATGATGCCGGTAGTTTTATTTTGTTCTTCCATACTTCACTCTCCTCAAACATAATGGGTGGGCACAGTAGACGACACCGTGCATGGTTACAGTTACCGAGTATAGCGCAATCACAGCCAAGCCGCAAGTTGGTTGCAACTCGTTCCAGGGCTTTTATCCGAAGTTCAGGTCCGTAATTTTGCTGCCAGTTTGCGTCCCAATTGGCGGACGATTTTCTGCCGGATTTTCGCGACGTCTTTATCCTTCAGGGTTTTGTCCACGGCCTGATAGGTGATGCGGTAGGCCAGGCTCTTCTGCCCGCTCCCCAGTTGTTCGCCGCGGTAGACGTCGAACAGGCGCACATTGGATACCAGACGACCTCCAGCCTGCCGGATCAGCGCTTCGACCTGTGCCGCGGGCACGGTTTCGGGTACCACGATGGCCAGGTCTTCGATCACGGGGGGGAAGACCGGAACGGGGGTGCTCTCGTAGCGGTCGGGGACGGTCTGGCGCAGCACGTCCAGGTTGATTTTGGCAACCAGCACGGGGGTGGGGGGCAGGTCGTAGCGCGCCGCCACTTTGGGGTGCAGTTCTCCGAATGTGCCGAGGCGTTGTTTGCGGATCAGCACATCGGCGCACTTGCCGGGGTGCATACTGGGATGGCTGCCGGGTTGGTATTGCAGGCCCTGGAGGTGGAGGCTGTCGAACAGGCTTTGGAGCACACCTTTCAGATCGTAGAAGTCCATCGGGGAGGTGTCGGCCTTTTGCCAACCGGGCAGAGCGCGCGGCCCGGTCAGGGCGATGGCCAGGCGGGGGAGTTCGTCGGGGAGTTCGCCTTCTTCTGAAGCCAGGAAGATTTTGCCGATCTCGAACACCGCGATGCGCTCGCGGGTGCGGGCGTTGCGCTCCACGATTTCCAGCACGCTGGCCAGCAGGCTCTGGCGCATGACGGTGCGCTCGTGGCTGATGGGGTTTGCCAGCCGGAAGTAGGGCCGGTCTGCGGGCGGCACATCGGGCGGCAGGCGGCGGGCTTCGGCTTCGGGCGCGGTGATGCGGAAGGTGATGATCTCTTGTAAACCGGCGTTGGCCAGCAGGTCGCGGATGCGTTCCTCCAGTTCGAGTTCCGGGTTGCCGCGCTGGGGGGGCAGGGCGTCGGCAAGGCGGGTTTCGGGGATGCGGTCGTAGCCGTAGATGCGGGCGATCTCCTCCATCAGGTCGGCTTTGCCGGTTACGCCGCGGCCGATGTCGAGGCGGTGGTCGGGGGTGTGGACGGTAATCCGCGTTCGGTTTTCAGTGTTCAGCTGGCATTTGAATTCGAGGGATTCGAGGAGGCGGATGATCTCTTCGGGGGGGAGGTCGAGGCCGAGCCAGCGGTACACGTCGGCGGGGGTGATTTCGACGACCGGGTCTTCGGGGGGCAGGGGGTATTCGTCCACCAATCCCTGGTAGACCGTGCCGCCGCTCCAGGCGCGCATGTATTGCAGGCCGCGCAACACGCCGCGCTCGGCCATGGCGGGGTGGACGCCGCGCGAGAAGCGGTAGGCGGCTTCGGAGGGCAGTTTTTGCGCCATGACGGTGCGACGGGTGTTGATCATGTTCCAGGCCGCGCCTTCGAGCAGCACGGTTTTGGTGTTTTCGTTGACTTCGGATTCCAGGCCGCCCATCACGCCGGCCAGGGCCAGCGGGCCGGACTGGTCGCAGACGAGGACGGTGAAGTCGTCCAGTTTACGGGTGACACCGTCCAGGGTGGTGAGGGTTTCCCCTTGCTGCGCGGCGCGGGTGATGATGGTGGGCGCGTTTGCGCCAGCCTGGCGGGCACGTTCGAGCAGGATGTCGTAGTCGAAGGCGTGCAGCGGTTCGCCGATTTCGAGCATGGCGTAGTTGGTGGCGTCTACGATGTTGTTGATCGGTCGCTGCCCGGCCAGGCGCAGGCGTAGCTGCACTTTGTAGGGGCTGGGTTTGATCTGCACGTTTTCGATCAGGCCGAGCACGAAGCGGGGGTTGAGTTCGGGTTGGGTGATCTGGATGGCGACTTTGCCTTCGATGGGCGGGCCGTCTGCCTGTAGGTGGTAGCTGGGTGAGCGCAGCGGTTTGCCGGTGATGGCCGCGATTTCGCGGGCGATGCCGAGGATGTTGGCGGCCCGGGCGATGTTGGGAGTGATGGCGATGTCGAAGACCGCGTCGCCCATGTAGTCTTGCAGGGGGGTGCCGGTGGGCGCGTCGTCGTCGAGGAGGATGATACCTTCGTGGTCGTCGGAGATGCCCAGCTCGCGCTCGGAGCAGGCCATGGAGTAGGATTCGACGCCGCGGATTTTCTTGCGTTTGAGGCGGGTGAGTTTGTTGCCTGGGCGGTAGGCGTCGATGATGGTGGCGCCTTCGCGGGCGTAGCACACTTTGAGCGGTTTTTCGAGCGGCCCTTTGCCTTTGTAGGGGAACAGGTTGGGCGCGCCGGTCAGCACGGTGTGCATTTGTTGGCCGTCGTCCAGTTTGCAGAGCACCAGCCGGTCGGCGTTGGGATGGGGCATGACTTCGTGGACCGCAGCGACTACGATTTTGTCGCGCTCCCATTCGAAGCCGGATACTTTGAACTCCAGGCGGTCGCTTTTGGGGAGCGGCAGGCCGAGGTAGTGGACTGCCTCGACTTCCAGCCCGGCCATGGTGAGTTTGTAGGCCAGTTCTTCGATGGGGAGGTCGATTTCGACAAAGTCTTTGAGCCAGGAGAGGGGGGTTTTCATGGGGTATCCTTGGGAT
>JALUWE010000324.1 GCA_027019845.1 Anaerolineales bacterium
GCCTCAATTCGACGATCAGACGGTGATGGTGCTCAAAGGCATCGAAGCATAGAAGGTGCTCGTGTGGACGGCGTAATCACGCAGGATTTCATCCGTCTAAATTTTCCCGCCTCCTACCGGTATTTAAGCATTATCGGACCCTGCCTGTCGATTATTCTGGAGGGCGTGAATGCACCCATCGCGACAGACCTTCCCGGCGCGCTGGAACTCGCCATTCATGAAACCTGCGTCAACATTGTCCAGCACGCCTACCGCGGGGGACACGGTTCCATCCAGCTCGAGCTCTCGATTGCATCCGATCCCCTTCGATTGGTCGTGGACCTGTACGATACCGGCCAGTCCTTCGATCTTTCCGAGGTTTCGGAGCCGCCCTTAGATGAGCCGCAAGTTCGGGGATATGGGCTGTTTCTGATTCGCCAATTAATGGACGACGTGAGTTACCACTCGAATACGGAACACAACCATTGGCGATTGATTAAATATCTGTGATTTTTTGAACAATAACCCAAAAGGGGCATTGTCGGTCCACCGTGGGTGGGGTAAACCTTAGGAAATCTTTGACACGTTGAGGAATAACTACATGCCGAACATTCTCGTTGTGGACGACGAACCCGTCAGCCTGATGTTGCTGGATGCAATTTTGCGCAGGAGCAAATATGAGGTGATGACTGCATTAAGCGCGCAGGAAGCCCGGTCGCTACTGGAAACAGAACCAATCGATTTGATAATTTTGGACCTGTTGATGCCAGATGTCGATGGATTGACATTTCTGCAACAATTGCGCGAGAATGAAAAATACCAGCATCTACCCATTATCGTATTCACGGCAGTCAGCCAAAATCGGGTGCGGCAGGAGGCCTTTCAAAAAGGGGCAACCACATTTCTTACCAAACCCATCAGTTCCCGCGAATTAACACGCATTGTCAATACCCACTTACAAATTCCTGCCGCCTGATAACTCCCCAAACGCGCTATTCAGCCCCCCTGGGAATGTCACTACGGTAGTGGTCATGGAGAAATGATGGCGGGGCAGGCTCGTTAAATTCGTCGCTTACTTATGCAGTGGTGAACTCAGGTGCGGCTTTTGTGTCAATAATAGGGCTTACGCACTTGAACAGTCGCACCCGGACCTCACAGGTCTCAAAGCGCATGGAGATGCCCGCATGCAATCTATTTCGGGTAAAATCTTCCCGCACCGTGTGGTAGTAGACCTGTGAGGTCTCAAGCGTAACTACTGTCAATAGGAGCACCTGCGTAAGCGCTAGCGGAATGCCACATGCCCCTCCTGCCATTCTGAGGGAGCGCAACGACCGAAGAATCCGGAGCGCAGCTTATCCTGTCATTCTGAGGGCACGAAGTGCCCGAAGAATCTCCCCACCATCGCCAAGATTCTTCGCTATCGCTCAACTGGTCGCTCAGGACGTAATCCCCACTCCCACTCCCTATCCCTATCCCTATCCCTATCCCCCATCCCCCATCCCCATGCACATCCTCCTCATCCATCAGGCCTTTGCAGCACTGGATGAACCCGGCGGCACGCGGCACCATGAGCTGGCGCGCTATCTGGCCGCAAACGACCACCGCGTCACAGTGATCGCCAGCCCGGTCAGCTACCTTACGGGCACGGCAGCCACCGGCCGTGTCCCGTGGGTCGCGGAACAGGACGGCGGCCCGGGCGTGCGCATCCTGCGCGCCTACACCTATGCCGCGCTGCACCGTTCTTTTGTCCACCGCGTGCTGGCCTTCTTCAGCTTCATGTTTTCTTCATTCGTCGTCGGATTAGGGGTGGGAGATGTGGACCTGGTATGGGGCACCTCGCCGCCCATCTTCCAGGGAGTGACGGCCTGGGCCCTGGCGCGGCTGAAACGCGCTCGCTTTTTGTTCGAGGTGCGCGACCTGTGGCCGGCCTTCGCGGTGGCCGTCGGTGTGTTGCGCAACCCACTATTGATCCGCCTTTCCGAATGGCTGGAACGCTTCCTGTACCGCCGCGCCGACCGTTTGATGATCAATTCGCCGGGCTTCCGGGAACACGTCACAAGCCGCGGCGCCCGCCGGGTGGCACTGGTGCCCAACGGTGCGGATACGCGCATGTTCGACCCGCAGGCACGGGGGGAGACATTCCGCCAACGGCACGGGCTGGAGGGGAAATTCGTCGCGCTGTACGCGGGTGCGCACGGCCTATCCAACGACCTCGACGTGCTGCTGGATGCTGCCGCGCGGCTGCGCGACCAACCCGAAATCGTCATCGTGTTGCTGGGCGACGGCAAAGAGAAACCCCGCCTGGTGGCGCGCGCCCAGCAAATGGGGCTGGAAAATGTGCGCTTCCTCCCGCCGGTGCCCAAAACCGGTATGGGCGAAGCGTTGGCCGCCGCGGATGCCTGCATCGGTATTCTGAAACCGGTCGAGTTGTACAAAACCGTGTACCCCAACAAGATTTTCGACTACATGGCCGCTGGCCGTCCGGTCGTGCTGGCCATGGAAGGGGTCATCCGTGAGGTGGTGCAAGGGGCCGGGGCCGGGACCGCGGTGCCGCCCGGCGACGCGGCCGCGCTGGCGCGGGCTGTCCGCAGCCTGCACGCCAACCCGGCAAAGGCGCGGGAAATGGGGCTGGCAGGCCGGCGTTACGTGGAACAACACTTCGACCGCGGCGTGCTGGCGGAGCAATTGCAGCGCGTTATCGAGGAGATGGCAAATCCGCTCTAGACTTCTCCCGTTCCCCCCACACCGGCTCATCCAATGGCTGCCACCCGGCTGCCCGCAGTTTGGAACACCTGCGGTAAAGCTGCACAGAGAACGCCTGGCAGGCACGGAGTGGCAACGGAGTGGCAGCGGAGACGGTTCTATCCGCCCGGCATCGGATTATAATTCGAAATCACAACACTTTGGAACCGGAGTTTCGATTTTGACGCTGCAAATTGTTCTCACGCTGACCATTCTGGCCGTTGCCATGTTGTTGTTCGTCACCGAGCGGCTGCGGGTGGACCTGATCGCCATGATCGTGCTGGCCGTTCTGGCCCTGACCGGGCTGGTCACGCCCGAGGAGGCCCTGTCGGGGTTCAGCAACCCGGCGGTGGTGACGGTGTGGGCGGTGTTCGTGTTGAGCGGGGGGTTGTCCCGCACAGGGGTCGCCAACGTGGTGGGGCGGGGTGTGCTGCGGTTGGCCGGCAAGGGAGAGACGCGCTTGTTGATCACCATCATGTTGATCTCGGGCCTGATGTCGGCCTTCATGAACAATGTCGGTGTGGTGGCCTTGATGCTGCCGGTGGTGCTCACCATCGCCCGCCAGACCGGAATAGTCCCCTCCAAATTGTTGATGCCCCTGGCTTATGGGGCGTTGCTGGGGGGAATGACTACCTTGATCAGCACGCCCACCAACATTTTGGTGAGCGATGCTTTGCGGGACGCGGGGCTGGCTTCGTTCGGGCTGTTCGACTACACGGCTGTGGGTGGCGCCGCGCTGGTTGGCGGGATTGTGTTCATGTTTTTGATTGGCCGCCATCTGCTCCCGGCCCGAGACACATCCCGGAATAACAATGGAGGGGCCGAAGCACTCGCCAGAGCATACGAACTGCAAGACCGTCTGTACTGCCTGCGCCTGCCGCGCAACTCGCCACTGGCGGGGAAGACGCTGGCCGAGAGCCGTCTGGGAATTGTGTTGGGGGTCAACGTGTTGGGCATCGTCCGAAATGGACACACGAAAATGCCGCTCTCGCCTGACGAGCGTTTGTACGGGGGGGACGAACTGCTGGTGACCGGCAAGCTGGACAAACTGGCCGAGTTGAAAAAGCATCCCCATCTGGTGGTCGAGGAGAACGGGGTAGCTCTTGAGAACCTGATTACCGATGATATTCTCATGGCGGAGATCAGTCTTTCGCCGCGCTCGCACCTGCTGGGAAAAACCTTACAGGAACTCGATTTTCGCAACCGTTTTGGCGTCATGGTGGTGGCGCTCTGGCGGGACGGAAAGCCAATACACACCAATCTGGATAACATTCCTCTTCAACACGGCGACGTATTGCTTGTTCAGGGCAAGCATGAGCAGATTGAAACGCTGCAAAAGATGCCCGATTTTCTGGTCTCCAAAGCGGATCAAGCTGGTGCGTACCGGTTGGAGGAGTGGCTGACCGAGGTGCGTATTCCCTCCGAATCCAATCTGGCGGGCAAAACATTGGCCGAAAGCCGCCTGGCCAAAGCGGACGGCCTGACCGTGTTGGGAATTATCCGTGATGGAAAAACGCTCTTGATGCCCAACGCGGATGAAGAGCTACGCGCCCGGGACCGCCTGTTGGTCAAAGGCCGGGTGGAGGAAAACCTGGAGACGATTCGGGGTTTGCAAACGCTGGAGGTGGCTCAGGAGAACGAACCAACTCTGCGAGACCTGGAGACTGAACGGGTAGGGCTGGTCGAGGCGACGCTGTCTCCTCACAGTATGCTGGTCGGAAAGACTCTACGCCAGATTAATTTTCGGGAAAAATACGGCCTGAGCGTATTGGCAATTCAGCGGCAGGGGCACTCCTATCGCTCCAACCTCAATGAAATTCCGCTCGACTTTGGCGATGCTTTGTTGTTGTTCGGGCGCCGCGACAAGTTGAAAGTGTTCGCCCAAGAGCCGGATTTTCTGGTTTTGGAAGAAGAGATTCAGGAAGCGCCGCGCTTGAACAAAGCTCCCCTGGCCGTGCTGATCATGGGAGGGGTGGTGGTCACCGCGCTGTTTGGCTGGCTGCCGATTGCGATTGCCGCGGTGATTGGGGGCACCCTGATGGTGCTGACCGGCTGTTTGAGCATGGAGGAAGCCTACCGGTACATTGATTGGCGCGCCGTTTTTTTGATCGCCGGTATGTTGCCCTTAGGGATTGCAATGGAAAACAGCGGCGCGGCGCGTTTCCTGGCCGAGGGGATGGTCAACGCGGTGGACCGTTTCGGGCCGTTGGCGCTCATTGCCGGGCTTTTTTTACTCAGCGCGCTGGCCTCGCAGGTGATACCGAACGCGGTAGTGGCTGTCCTGCTGTCGCCCATCGGGTTGAACGCGGCCAGCAATCTGGGCTTGTCCCCGTACGCGCTGATGATGGTGATCGCAGTGTCCGCTTCGTCCAGTTTCCTGACCCCGATCGGCCATCCTGCCAATGTGTTGATCATGGGGCCGGGCGGGTACCGGTTTTCGGATTACATCAAAGTCGGGCTGCCGTTGACGGTGGTGGTGATGATCATGACGCTGCTGGTGCTGCCGGTGGTCTGGCCGTTGGGGGGGTGAGGATTGTGGGTGTTGGGTAATGGGGTAATTGGGTAATTGGGTAATTGGGTAATTGGGTAATTGGGTAATATCAAACGCCCATTTCGGATGCAAACCGCTCCAGCGCGTGGAGGTGTTTGGCTGCGCCCTGGAATCCGCAGCGCATGGTGTTGATGGAAAGGTGCGTGGCGCCGGCTTCTTGCCAGCCCCGCATGGTTCTGGCCCACACGTCCGGGTCGCCGTCCCCGTAGGAGAGACGGGGTTCCAGGCCGATGTCGGCGCGGGAGCGACCTTCCCGGGCCAGGTAACGATCCAGTTTTTCGAGTTTGGGGCGGGCGCTTTCGGCAGTGCGGTCGCCGGGCAGCCAGCCATCCCCATAGCGCGCAACCCGTTGGAGGGTGGCATCCACGTAACCGCCGAACCAGATCGGGATAGGCCGCTGCACGGGCAACGGGTTCAGGCCCGCGTCCGTGATGGTGTGCCATTCGTCCCGGTAGGTGAGCAGCGGTTGGGTCCACAACTCTTTCAACAGTTTGACTTGCGCTTCCTGGCGTTTGCCGCGGGTGTGGAAATCCTGGTTGAGCGCTTCGTATTCGACCGGGTTCCAGCCGACTCCCACGCCCAGGCGCAATCTGCCGCCGCTCAACACGTCCAGCGCGGCAGCCTGTTTGGCGACCAGCACGGTCTGGCGCTGGGGCAGGATCAGGATGCCGGTGATGAACTCCAGCGTGGTGGTGGCCGCGGCCATGAAGCCGAAGAGCACGAACGGCTCGTGAAAGGGGCTTTCATGGGTGTACGGGCCGCGCCAGCCGCCTGGCCGCTTGGGGTTTGCGCCAATGACGTGCTCGTAGGCCAGCACGTGCGTGAACCCCAGGCCCTCCACGGTTTGGGCATAATCGCGAATGGCGATGGGGTCATTGCCGATTTCGGTTTGGGGAAAAACCACGCCGATTTTCATGCTTTGCTCCTGTTGGGATGAGGTTTGTGTTTTTGACAGTACTTACGCTGAGACCTCACAGGTCTACTACTACACCGATGCAGGAAGATTTTACCCAAAACAGATTGCATCCGGGCGTCTCCATGCGCTTTGAGACCTGTGAGGTCTGGGTGCGACTTTTCAAGTGCGTAAGTCCTATTATTGACAGGCTGCGTGTTGGTTGCGGTACAATCATCAACCATGCCAGACATCTCTTACAAACTCCGCGCTGCGCGGGAGGAGGACGCCAAAACCATCCGCAAGCTGGTGATCCAGAGCCGGATCAACCCGACGGGGTTGAAGTGGACGCGTTTTGTGGTTGCCGAGGCCCCCAGCGGGGAGGTGATCGCCTGCGGGCAGGTCAAGCCCCACCGGGACGGGACGCGGGAGCTGGCCTCCATCGTGGTGCGCCCG
Organism: Anaerolineales bacterium; assembly: GCA_027019845.1. Lineage (GTDB taxonomy): Bacteria > Chloroflexota > Anaerolineae > Anaerolineales > JABWBV01 > JALUWE01. The sequence continues at coordinate 6,621 of JALUWE010000324.1, forward strand.
GACTGGCGCGGGCGGGGTGTGGCACGGGCGATCATCGAGCACCTGCTCGAGCAGCACCCTGGCGACCTGTATCTGATGTGCCGCTCCGCGTTGGGGCCGCTGTACGAGAAGTTCGGGTTCCAACCTGTGGCGGATGACGAAATGCCGCGCTATTTCCGGCGGGTGAAGGGGCTGGCAAGGCTGGCCGAGTGGCTGATGCGGGAGGGAGAGTATCTGTTGGTGATGCGGCGGGAGGGGGAGAAGAATTTCACAGGTAGTCTCAGCAGAAGAGAACGGCCTTGACTACAAAATGATTATGTCCTGCTAACATTTTTCCGATACTGCCTGTATACAATCGAAGCAAACGAAGCAAACCCAGCTGCGAAGGAGTGAGACACGATGACCATGTACCAATGCTCCCTGTGTAACCAAACGTTTTACAGCCCGGTCTTGACCGAACGCCACCAGGCCGAACAGCATCCCGGGCAGAATGGCGCGGTGATCGCACTGAATTTCAAATGCCCGGTTTGCGGGTTGGAGTTCGGGCACCCCGGCTCAGTACGGAACCATGCGCTGCTCAGCCATGGCGTTCACAACGTGGATGTGGCGGCGCAGCCGGTTGGGTGAGGGCCGCTTGATACACTTGCGCAAAATGCCGGTGGCGGGCGGTTGCTAGGTGCGTTGTAGCCAGCGTTCTCGATTGGCGTTGCGCGCGATCTTGCCGCTGCTGGTTTTGAGCAGCCAGCCGCGCTCCACCAGTTCCACCCTGCGCAGGGCAACGGCTGTGCCTTGCGTGACGCGTTGACGTATTTGGTCGGCAATGCGCTGGCGTTCGGCAGGGTCGGTGGTGTTGGTTTCGGCCAGCAGCACCACTTCCTCGGTGCCCGCGCGGCGGTCGTATACACCAAATGCCACCACACGTCCGGGGTGGACCCCCGGCACTTCATTGGCCAGATACTCGATGTCCTGGGGGTAGACATTCTTGCCGCCGACGATGATCACATCTTTCTTGCGGCCGGTGACGTAGACTTCGCCCCCGGACAGGTAGCCGAGATCGCCGGTCAGGTACCAGCCATTATGGAAGGCCTGGGCAGTGGCGTCGGGGCGGTTGAAGTAGCCGGTCAACATGCAATCGGAGCGCAACGCGATTTCGCCGATGTGCCGTTCGGGGAGCGGGTTACGGGCCTCGTCCAAGACGCGTATTTGCACGTTGTCCAGCGGTCTCCCCGCCGAGAGCATGGTCAGGGAGGCTTCGCCATCGCGGGCGGGGATGGCGCGGTGGTGGCGGGTAAAGGCGTTCAGGCTGATCACGTCCTGGGTGGGGGGGCTGTCGATGCCGCCCTGGGTGACTGCGAACACGTTTTCGGCCATGGCGTAGCAGGTAGCCAGCGCGGAGGGGCGCAGCCCGTAGGGCGCGAACTTTTCCAGGAACATGCGGTGGCTTTCTGCGTACATCGGCTCTGAGCAGTTGATCACCGCCCGCCAGGTGGACAGATCGACCCCTTGCAGATGGCGGGGGCGGATTTTCTGGGCGCAGAAGTTGTAGGCGAAGTTGGGCAGCCAGCTGAGTGTGCCGCGGTATTGGCTGACGGCCTGCATCAAGCGGTAGGGCGCGCGCACCCAGTCGAATGGGGACATCAACACCAGGGGAATGCGGCGCAGAATGGGCAGCAGAAAACCCGCGATCAGCCCCATGTCGTGGTATAACGGCAGCCAGCTCACGATCACGTCGTTGGGGGTGAGGCGCAGGGCGCGGCTGTAACTTTCCAATTGGTTGAAGATGGCCCGGTGGGAGAGCGCCACGCCTTTTTGTAACCCTGTGGTGCCGGAGGAGTGTTGCAGCAACGCGATCTCGTCGCTGGGCGGGAAGTTGTTGGGGAGTTCCGGGGTGTGAACGGGGGCCGCGGGAGAGGGGGTGAGCAAGATTTGGGGGGCGGCAGCCGCGCCGCGAGCCTGCCGCACGGTAGCCACAAATTCGGATGCGGTGAGTACGGCCGCCGGGCGGGTGACGCGGAAGAGCGCGGCCAGCGATTTGCTGTAGTGTTCGGGGGAGAGTTTTTCGGTCAGGTAGGGCAGAATGGCGGGGATGCTGCGCTGCAATAACGCGCCAAAGAAGGCGTACAGCAGGTCGGCACTGTGATCGAGAATGAGGATGACCACTTCGCCGGGGGGAATGCCTGCCTGGGCGAACATGCGGGCGTAGCCTGCGGCGCCCGCCAGCAGCTGGCGATAGGTGATGTGTTGGTCGGGGCGTTTGGCGAAGAGCAGGTGAACGGCGGTCTGATCCGGGGCGTGAGTGGCGTGGTGAACCAGGGTTTGGGGCAGGGTGGTCATTGCCGCTCTTGGATGATGGCAGCCAATTGCGCCAGGGTGTCGAAGGTGTCGGCAGTCAGTTCGGTGTCGTCGATTTGTACGCCGAACGTGTCTTCGATGAACAGGCTGAGATCGACAAGGTGGAAGGAATCCACCAGGCCGCTGGAGATCAACGGTTCGTCGGGGTGCAGCGAGCGGTCGGGCTGTTTGAGGATGTCGCGGGCAATGTAGGCCGCCAGTTGGGAGAGAATGCCGGGATCGGTCATGTTGTGGTGTGGTGTGTGCGTCTCAGGGGTAGTAGGGTTGTAAGGTCTGGCGGATGGCGTCCAACACTTGCAGGCCGGTGAAGCTGCGGCGGTCCCAGGCGGGGACGGTCAGGTAATTGCCGCCGGGGCGTTCGGGGTCGAGGCCTTTGTTGGGCAAATCTTGAATGGCAGCCCAGAAATTCCACAGGGGCACATCGTAGTCGTAGGCCACCTGGGCGATACTCTGGTTGATGCTCCAGTCGCCTTCGATGTTGTCGCCTTTGGTGGACAGGATGGGGATGATGCCCTCGGCCAGGAGGATGTCCACAATTTGGCGCAGGTAGGCTTCGTGGGAGGCGGTCGCATTGGCGGTCCAGTTGGTGCCCAGGTTGATGAACATGATGCTGGGCTGCTGGATGCGGATTTCGCAAGCCAGGGGGGATTCGCCGGGGTTGCAGGCCTGCGGATCGGCCCAGGCGGGGGAGAGGGCGGATGCCACGCTGAGGCCGTTTTGGGTGGCGTAGCCCTGCCGCCCGAACGATCCGCTCTGGGCGAAGAAGTCGATGGTTTCTTGCAAGTATTCGTAGCCCGTGCCGAGGTAGTAGCGGTCGGTGTTGTAGATGCCCATGAAGACCGGGGGAAGGCTCTGGCAGTCGCCCAGGATGGAAAAGGCATACGGGTTTTTGCCCTGGGCCTGGCCGTTCAGGAAGATGGAGACCACGTTGGGGCTGATGGTGGGCACGATGGGCCAGGAACGCCATTGGCGGGGGAGCGGGCGGGTGTCCGGGGTGGGGGTGAAGTCCGGGG
>JALUWE010000325.1 GCA_027019845.1 Anaerolineales bacterium
ATTGCAAGATATGAGGGTAGGGAAGGTTACTCGCGATACCTTGATCAATCCTCAGCCGCCTCGCGTGTGAGTGCCGTGGGCGGCGGTGCGGTCCTGATAGGCACGCTCATGGGCTCGGCGGCGATTCCTGTGATTGGCTGGGGCGTGCTGCTCGTCGGCATGTTGTGGGGCGGATATGCGGGCTACCGTGTTTCGGAGCACTCGCGCTCGCCACTGGAGGACTGGTTGGAGAACTGTACCTGGGGTCGGACGCCATACAAGCGTATTCGGGACGGGTATAGTTACTCGCGCTGGCGGGATGACCCTGGCGAGGAACTGGCGGCCCTGTTCCGGCTGCTGTACCAGTATGTGGTGAAGGTGGAATGGTCGGCGCTCGACCACGAGGAGTGGGTCAGGACACGGCGGATACCTCACGAGCGGTACCTGGAGGTGCGGGTGAACCTGCCCAACTTCGACGAGCGCATGGGGGACGTGCGTATCCGGGTCCATGGCTTGCCATATGACGATATATCCTCGAAACGATATGAATTGTTTGACGGGGTTGTGGATGGTCGCGAAGTGCGTGTAGAGCGAGGCAAGTGGATTGAACGGCGCAGCCTGGGTAACGCAGGGGTGCAGGAAATCGACCGCGGATATTATGCCCGGCTACGTATTGCCGCCGGCCGCATTCCCAGGGACGTGCGCCATGTAATCATCGAGGTTGTTTATGACCCGTTTGGGGACCAAAAGTACCTGGTTCCCGGTCCCAATGGGATGCATGTGCACCTGAAGGCGGAGGATGGCAGCCACCAGCAGGCGGAGGCGATTTCGTGGGACGGGTTTGCGGGCGGCCCGGGAAAAGTGGTGAGGCGAAAGAGGCTGCGCTGACGAGCCTCGTGGTGTCGGCCGCTTTAGTTGTCTGGAAACAGCAGGCGCTTGGGGTGCCAGAGGAGGTACGCATGGCCCAGGCGATCGTCCGTGATGCGCACTCGGAGATCGTTGCGCGGGGAAATGAAAAAGATGTCGTCGTAAGTAGCCGGGAGAGTGGGGAGCATGGGGGCAAAGAAAGACTCACAATCCGCGTAAAAAGATGCCTCGCCCAATAAAGGGGATTGAAAAACCGTAATTACGCCCGAAGAACCAATGTCTAGTCTTTGCAGTGACACAAGGCGGTGTTTTGAAGCGAACTTTTCTGGATATTTTCGCTTACTGAGAAAAAGCGCCTTGCACTGAGGAAGAAAGGTGATCGGCGCAATGGGGCTTCCCGGCACAGAGACGTGAATCACACTTTCTGTATCTGTCGCTAGATTACGGCGCACTAGATAAGACTTTGCTGCAGCTGAGAATCCCCCTGTGTCTAGAGCTGCATAATACAGCTGTGAGTCAGACTCTCCCCACACTGGCCGCACGCAGGCCTTGTAGCTGCAAGGAAGCTTCCTGGATCGTCTTGTTTCCATGTCATAAATCCAGATGGTCAAGGGGCCTGACCTGGATTCTTTACCGTAGAATACGATTTTCCTTTGGGACGGTGAAAGTCTCGGGTACATGGCCTCGACGGGCGTATTTATATAAGTCCGCGAGAGATTGCGGGTATCCAGAAGGAGTATATTGTTTTTCCTTCCAACTATTTCCACCACCAAGGTCTTGCCGTCTTGGGAGATAGAGGTGGCGCCAAAGAATTTCAGTCCGACGTCACTGCTGTGCAAGACGCTCTTACTGTGGCCCGTCTTCAAATCGTGGAAGATAAGCGCCATTGTTCGGGGTCGTGCAGTGGCTTCGTGTGCATCAAACTGCGTGTAAATAAGGGTGCCTTCGAGTGCGCGCGGGTGTGCTGCGCGTGAGGCGGCATCACACCCGCCGGCAAGGAACAGGACGAACAGCCCGGCGGCGAGGGCCAGGGCGCGTGGAAGGAAACAGTTGTGACGCATGGTGGTTATTTCGTCCGTGAACAGGTCTGACCCCAAATTATAGAGGACCCGGCGCCTGGATGGGAGGGGGCGAGACCTGTGACGGGGGTCACAGAGCGGCCACCTGCGGCCGGGGTGGCTGTACATCTTCGTGGACGGACACCTGTGGCGGGAGCTCCGGATATTTCATGACGAGGCGGACCGGTTCGGCCCGGTGGGGCGGGAGAGCTGGGTCTATCACGATGTGGACCTGGCCTACTACCAGGGGCGGGACGTTCGGCCGTCGGCATCGAAGCCGACGCGG
>JALUWE010000326.1 GCA_027019845.1 Anaerolineales bacterium
CTCCTCGCCGGGGCCGAAGCCAATGCTGGGGATGCCCGCCTTACCGGCCCAGTAGATGCCGTTGGTGCTGAAATTCCATTTGCCGGTGGGCGCGTCCGGGTAGCCGATCATGCGGCGGGTGCGCACGCCGGCCTGCACCAGGGGGTGGTCCTCCTCGAAAGCCCAGGCCGGGAAGTACTTCTCCACCTCGAACACGAAGCCGGTGTAGGAGGGCTGGTCGTAGTGCAGCATCTCGACGGTGATCGAGTCGCGGTGTTCGGGCGGGATCAGGGCGCGCACCTGCTCGATGGCCGCTTCTTTGGTCTCGCCGAACGTCAGGCGGCGGTCCACGTAAATCACCGCCTGATTGGGCACCGCGTTGATGCTGGGGGTCTCGACGTGCATATCGCTGACGGTGATCTTACCGTGACCGAGGAAAGGGTGGTCGCCCAGTTGGGGTTCCAGGTCACGGATGCCAGCGATGACGGGCAGCAGTTTGTAGATGGCGTTGTCGCCCAGGTGGTTGCTGGCCGCGTGCGCGCTCTTGCCTTTGGCGACCACTTTCATCTCCACCCGGCCCTTGTGCCCGCGGTAGACCTGCATTTTGGTCGGTTCGCCGATGACGACGAAATCCGGACGCACGCCGGGGTCCACCTCGACGAAGGTGTTGGGCGCGATGCCATCGCACCACTCCTCCATGTTGCCGAAGTAGTAGGCGGTGTAACCGTCCAGCAGGCCCAGGTCGCGGGCGATGGCCAGGCCGTAGACCATGCCGGGGGTGCTGCCTTTTTCGTCGCACGCGCCGCGGGCGAAGAAACGTCCGTTTTCGTCGATTTTGCCCTCGAAGGGGTCCCAGGCCCACTCGTCCGGGTCGCCGATGCCGACGGTGTCGATGTGGGAGTCGTAGACCAGGATTTTGGGGCCGTCGCCGATGCGCCCGATGGTGTTGCCCATTTTGTCGAAGCGCACTTCGTCGAAGCCCAGTTTGCGCATTTCGGCCTGGATGCGTTCTCCGACCGGGCCGATCTGCGAATCCATGCTGGGGATGGCGCAAATTTCGCGCAGGAATTGGATGATGGTGTCGCGGTGGGCCGCGACGCGGGATTGGATGTTGGCTACGATGGTGTCTTTCATGGTTGCTCCGGATGCGGATTTGGATTACCCGATCGGTCCTCAAACACCGGGATCAGCTCGAACTTATTGACGTCCACCAGCCCCAAATCGGAGATGCGCAGTTCGGGGATGACAGCCAGGGCGAGCAGGGAGAGCTGCATGTTGGGGTTGTTGAGCGTGCAGCCGCAGGCCTGGAAACCCGCCAGGATGGTGGCGGCTTTGCGGGCCACCACTTCGGCGCGCTCGTTCGACATCAGCCCGGCGATGGGCAATTCTACCAGACCGATCATCTGGCCGTCTTTGAAGACCACCTGCCCGCCGTTGACCTCGGCCAGCTTGTTGGCGGCCAGGGCCATGTCGCGCTCGCTGGTGCCGACCACGATCATGTGGTGGCTGTCGTGCGCCACGGTGGTGGCGATGCCGCACGGTTGGGTAAAGCCAAAGCCATGCACCAGCCCAACGGTGACGCGGCCTGTGCCTCTGTGCCGCTCGACCAGGGCGATCTTGGCCAGGTCGCGTGCCATATCTGGGCGCACTTCCCCGTTCAGGGGCGCGATCTCCATTTGGAGATGGCGCGTGGGGGCCTGGTTTTCGATCACGCCGATCACGTGCGCGGTCAGGGAGGAGGTTGGGTTGGAGGCGGGCGCGGGAAGGCGGAAGTCGGCGGGGGTGAGTTCGCGCGCCAGGCGAACGGAGTTGGTGACCCAGTCGGGGTACGGGAAAGGCGGCAGTTCGACGCGTAGCTGCCCGTCTTCGGCCAGCAGTTTGCCTTTGCCCCACACTTTGGCTATGCGCAGAGACGGCAGATCGCTCACCAGCAGAATGTCCGCATACCGCCCGGCCGCGATCTGCCCCACATCGCGCGCCACCCCGAAGTGTTCGGCGGTGTTCAGCGTGGCCATCTGGATGGCGGTGATCGGGTTCAGCCCCTGCTCGATGGCGTGGCGCACCACCCGGTTCATGTGCCCGTCGTTGACCAGGGTTTCGGCGTGCGAATCGTCGGTACACAGGATGAAGTGCCGCGGGTCGAGGCCGCGTTCGGTGACCGCCTTGATCTGCGCGGCCACGTCGTGCCAGGCCGATCCCAGGCGCAGC
>JALUWE010000327.1 GCA_027019845.1 Anaerolineales bacterium
TAAGCGTTCAGAGTGTCGCTATTGGCGGGCAGAACTACTCCACGAACAACCAGCCCACCTTTGCCCTGGAAGTCACCGAGCGGCGCTATGCGCACTCTTGGTCTTACGGCGCGATCCGTCAAGCCTCTGCCGGTGTCAGCACCGGCCTCATTGCCTACATCAAAAGCGAAACAAACGGCGGACTGGGCCTTACATTGGAGGAGAGCAACCCCGACCGCACCGACGACGATCAGGTGGAAATGGAGGAGAAATACTCTGTTGAAACCAGCGCCGGGATAGGGGTTGGCATACGTGAAAATATCAGCGCCGGGATTGTTAGGGCCAATTTGGACGCTTCGGTGACCAGCGAAGCCGCGCTGCGTCATTTCGGTAATCTGGAAGCTCAATTCGAGCATCCCTACGCGGAGAATGATCGCAAGGCCCAGGGCATTTTCCTCACCCTTTCTATACTGGATTCGGCGACGGGCATCCCTATTCAGCCCCTGGTTGTGGGGATGTTAAGGGCTGCCGAAGCACGTCTGCCTTACCTGCACTATATCTCTGCTCAGAGCGTGGGGACGGGCGCTCAGGTGACCCCATTGCAGGCCAATGTGGGTGCTGAGGTAGGGTTGACGGCGAGGCGGAGTGGAGGGCAAAGCAAAAGAGAGACACTCGGGTTCACCGTGCTGGATGTAGGCGCCAGCCGTCTGGTTGTGATGGTGCTGACCGATTATGGCGATGAATACAGTGTGGGCTTTGAGGAGGAATTCTCAGTGGATATGGCGATGCTCAGCCCGAATCTGCCATGGATCAAGAATCGGCTCATCGGGCTCCTGGGGAATCACGCCCGCCGCATCCACAAAGAGTATTTCTTTGACTCCACCACCGGCCAACTCAAGCGCATTGAACTGACTCTGAGCAGCGAAGGGAACCCAAGCGTTTTCACCGATGTGTACAAGAAACAGGTGGCGATTCGGATGACCTTGGAAGGTGAGAATCTAACCCCCTCGCTGATTGAAAAGGTGGGACAGGCACAGGCCGTATCCGACCTCAACACACTGTTGAGCGCGGTACCGGAGATACCGTACTCGGTGGAAGTGGAAGATGGTTCCAGCGTGAGCGTGGTGCCGGAGCTGGATATCCCGGGGACCGAGATCAGTATAGGGATGGGCTTGGAAGTGGAGAGCCTGCGCAATCTGGTGCGCGAACGGGGCATCTTTCTCAACGGCAAACCTTACGTCACTGAATCCTACAACGCCGATAGCTATGTAGCGAGGCCTGGAAAGAGCTGGTGGGACTTGGCGACCAACGCCCTGGGGGGGCTGTGGCTCTTGGTGCGAGATGCCTTCAATTGGATTGCACAACAAGTAACCTCGGGGGTGAGCTGGGTCATCGGCGTGGTGAGCAGGACAGTTGGGGGTGTCGTCCAAGGCGGCGCACAGCTCATCGCTCCACCGGGGACGCAACTCTATGCTCAAGGCTTTGGGCCCCAGGGGGTAGGCATCCGGCAAACGGAGGCCATCACCGTTACTGCCATTGGTTGGGTGCCCGAGAGTGCGGCCGGAGCGGGAGTGCTAAGCCTACGGCCAGCGCTGGCGGCTGCTTCTGGAGAGGGCTTTGTGGTGGGCGGTATTTATGAGTTTCAGCCTTTTACCCTTACTCTCAGCCCGGCCGCTACTCTGGTCATCACCTACACCGATGAGGCGGCAGCAGGGGTGGATGAGAGCCGTATCAGGATGTTCCGCTGGAACGGGGAGGGAAACCACTGGCAACCCATATCGGCGGTCTCTGACCCGGCCCATAACATCTTTACGGCTACCATCAACCAACTGGGCACTTTTGCCCTGGGTTATGATGCTACCCCGCCCCAGATCACCGTTCTGGAGCCGGTCAATGGGAGCGTGATCACCAACTCCCTGCCTTTCATCAGAGCCTTGATTGCGGATACAGGGACAGGGGTTGACCCGGCCACGGTGGAGATGCGGCTGAACGGGGAGGTGGTGGCGGCGGAATACATCACCGGCACGGGGCAACTGCTGTACCTGCCCGGGGAACCGCTGACCAACGGCACCTACACCGTGACCGTCTCGGCGGCGGACGTGGTGGGGAACGGGAGTTCGGCTTCGGCGACGTTCACGGTGGAGGTGATCCATCGCGTTTACCTGCCGGTCATCCTGCGGTCGTATCAATGAGCAGGGAAAAA
>JALUWE010000328.1 GCA_027019845.1 Anaerolineales bacterium
TTGAGTGCAGAAGACCCAGGTGGGAATGGAGACTGAAGTCAGTCCATAATCTCCCACTTGCGCCGTGCAACTCCACGCCACCAGTTCCGTAATACAGATTGAACAAGATAGGACTTACGCACTTGAAAAGTCGCACCCAGACCTCACAGGTCTCAAAGCGCATGGAGATGCCCGGATGCAATCGATTTTGGGTAAAATCTTCCCGCATCGTGTGGTAGTAGACCTGTGAGGTCTCAACTGCGAAAGTACTGAACAAGAGTTAAAACCATCTCGGAAGTAGGAGGCACGAAAAATGACACGCACAGGCAGAGCGGCTTTACGCCGATCCAGACGAAACCGGATTTTAGCTGGTGTATGCGGCGGCTTGGGGGAGTTCTTCGGGATCAGCCCGTTCTGGTTCCGGCTGCTGTTCTTCATCTTGTTCCTCCCCGGCGGCGCACCCGGTTTGATCCCCTATCTGATATTGTGGATTGTGATTCCCAAAGAAGAAAGATAAATACGCTCGTTTCACCCGCGCTCGACCAACAGGCGGTTTGCAATGACACAATGAAGTTTTTTCCTGTTTGAGCAGCGCCCAACGCGATGTGGTTGTACTCGCAACGAAAACCAAACAGACCTGCATAACGTTTGAAACGTGCAGGTCTGTTTCTATGTTTGATCCTGAGGGATCATCACGTCACTAAATTGTTTAGTGATCTGCATGGCTTTACATGCCTTCTGAGAGTATGTCGTATTTAGTTGTCATCCTTACGCTTATCACCTCCATAAAATGGCCTGGTAAGGGTTCAATAATAGAATATCCGATTTTGGATTCGAAATCAAGTACCAAATGGCCTTTTCGACCGATTCACAACATGGGGGGTGCGCGGCCCAATCCTGAAAACCTCCACTACACACCAATTCTCACGCTCCCTTCATTCAAAATCCAATAAAATGGGGTTTATAATTGCTCTACGCTCTACGCTCTACGCTCTACGCTCTACGCTCTACGCCCCATAAGGAAAACACATGTCCGAAATCAAAACCTTCCGCTCCCCGGCTGAAGTGAAAGACTGCCTGGGTGAACAGCAATACATCGCCAGCGACGAAATCGCCACCATCATGTACCTCAGCCAGCAGCTGGGCAAGCCGCTGCTGACCGAAGGCCCTGCCGGAGTCGGCAAGACCGAGTTGGCCAAAGCCGTCGCCGGGGCAACGGGCCGCGAACTCATCCGCCTGCAATGCTACGAAGGGCTGGACGAAACCAAAGCCCTCTACGAATGGGAATATGCCAAGCAATTGCTCTACACCCAGCTGCTGCGTGACAAACTACAAGACACCCTCTCCGGCGCAGCAACCCTCACCGAAGCAGCCGACCGTCTGGCCGACGAGGAAGACGTGTTCTTCTCCATGCGTTTCCTGCTGCAACGCCCGCTGCTCAAAGCCATCCTGAGCGAAAAACCCACCGTGCTGCTGATCGACGAGATCGACCGCGCCGACGCGGAATTCGAAGCCTTCCTGCTCGAAGTGCTCAGCGACTTTCAGGTCAGCGTGCCGGAACTGGGCACCCTGTCCGCGGTACACCGCCCCCTGGTCGTCCTCACCAGCAACAACACCCGTGAGTTGAGCGAGGCCCTCAAACGCCGCTGCCTGTACCTGTTCATCAACTACCCCAGTGTGGAGCAAGAACTGGCTGTGGTGCGCCTCAAAGTGCCCGAACTCAGCCCCAAACTGGCCCGTCAGGCCGTCGAACTGGTCCAGCGGCTGCGCACCCTCGACCTGCGCAAATCCCCCAGCATCAGCGAGACCCTGGACTGGGCCAAAGCCCTGGTCGCCCTGAACGCCAATGCCCTCGACCAGGAAACCCTGGAAACCACCCTCACCGTGCTGCTCAAACACGAAAGCGACCTGCAAAAAGCCAAACGCGAACTCTACCGCCCCCGCCGCCGCGACGATGATGATTTGATGCGTTTTATTGGCAAGAATTGACCGCGAGACGGTAGACAGGGTAGACAGGGTAGACACGTAGACACGTAGACAGGTAGACCAGTCAGACCAGTCAGACCAGTCAGACCAGTCAGACCAGTCAGACTAATCAGACCAGTCAGACAAATTCGACCAGCCAGACAAGCCCCCATGGAAGAACGAATCATCCAATTCATCTCCGCCCTGCGCGCCAAAGGCGTGCGCGTCAGCCTGGCCG
>JALUWE010000329.1 GCA_027019845.1 Anaerolineales bacterium
CCTGAACGCCAATGCCCTCGACCAGGAAACCCTGGAAACCACCCTCACCGTGCTGCTCAAACACGAAAGCGACCTGCAAAAAGCCAAACGCGAACTCTACCGCTCCCGCCGCCGCGACGATGATGATTTGATGCGTTTTATTGGCAAGAATTGACCGGGAGACGGTAGACAGGGTAGACACGTAGACAGGTAGACAAGTAGACAGGTAGACAAGTCAGACCAATCAGACAAATCAGACAAATTCGACCAGCCAGACAAGCCCCCATGGAAGAACGAATCATCCAATTCATCTCCGCCCTGCGCGCCAAAGGCGTGCGCGTCAGCCTGGCCGAAAGCGCAGACGCGTTCAGCGCAGTCGATTCCCTCGGCGTCCAACACCGCGAACGCTTCCGCCTCTCCCTGCGCGCCACCCTGATCAAAGACGCCAGCGACCTGCCCATCTTCGACGAACTCTTCCCCCTCTTCTTCGGCGCCGCAGCCGCCCCTCCCATGATGAGCCTGCCCGACGACCTGACCCCCGAAGAAGCCCGCATGATCGCCGAAGCCCTGCAAGCCTTCAACCGCCGCCTGCGCCAGCTGCTCGAAAAACTGCTCAAAGGCGAAGAACTCACCCCCGAAGAACTCCAACGCCTGGAACAACTCGTCGGCCTGCCATACGCCGACGACCCGCGCTACCTGGAATGGATGCGCCGCCGCATGGAACAGGCCCTGCGCTTCCCCGAAATTCAAGAAGCCCTGCAAGACATGATCTCCATCCTCCAGGAAATGGGCATGAACCCCGAACGCCTGGAGCAGATGCGCGAGATCATGCAGGCCAACATGCAGGCCATGCGCGAACAACTGCGCCGCTTTGCCGGCCAGCGCATCGCCGAAAACATGAGCGAACGCCGCCCTCAGGAAGGCATAGACGCCCTCTACAACCGCCCCTTCCACGCCCTCACCGACGCCGAAATGGACCTGCTGCGCAAAGAAGTCTCCCGGCTGGCCGCCGTGCTGCGCACCCGCGTCGCCCTGCGCCAGAAACGCGCCAAAACCGGCGCCCTGGACGCCAAAGCCACCATCCGCGCCAACCTCAAACACCACGGCGTCCCCTTTGAAATCAAACACCGCGACCGCCGCCTGAAACCCAAACTGGTCGTCATCTGCGACATCAGCACCTCCATGCGCCACATGTCCGAACTCATGCTCAGCCTGCTCTACGCCATGCAAGACCAAATCACCAAAACCCACGCCTTCGCCTTCATCGACCACCTCGAATACATCTCCCCCGACTTCCAGGGACGCCAGCCCCGCGAAGCCGTCCACCGCGTCCTCGTCCGTATGCCCCCCGGCTACTACAGCACCGACCTCGGCCACAGCCTGCAAAACTTCGCCCGCAACTACATGGACACCCTCGACCACCGCACCACCCTGATCATCGTCGGCGACGGGCGCAACAACTACAACGACCCCCGCCTCGACATCTTCAAACAAATGGCACGCCGCGCCCACCGCACCATCTGGCTCAACCCCGAACACCCCTACCAGTGGGGCACCGGCGACAGCGACATGCTCGAATACCACCCCCTCTGCGACACCGTGCTGCGCGTCAGCACCCTGGCCGAACTCAGCGCAGCCATCGACAGCCTGCTAACCGGCTGACCTGCTCCCCACCACCATCACAAACGGCAAATACACCAGCGGCTCCCAGGGGGAAAAACCCGCACCCGAACGCCCTTCCCACTCGATCAGCCTCCGTTGTTCATCAGGAGTGAGCGGCAGCCCGCGCAACAGACCGAACCGGCCCTGGCGCGGTTGCCGTACCCCCGGCGTGATCTCCACCCAAACATCGAACCCCGCCCGCGCCAGCGCGCCCGGCAGCTTGCGCCCCACCAGCGGGTCCGCCCCCGCGCGTTCCAGCGCAGCGATCCACACTTCCTTCAGCCCCGCCCCCTCCGGCCACTCCAGCATCCCGCCGTAATCCGGCTCGATAGCCGCCACCACCCCGCCGGGCCGCGTCACCCGCTCGATCTCCGCCACCGTCGCCTCCAACGGCATCCACATCAACGCAAGCTGGCAAAACACCAGATCGAAAGCCCCCGCCCGGAACGGCAGCTGCTCCGCGCGGCCACACACCCCATTCGGAACACCCCGCAACGCCCGCGCGTGGTGGTCCAACCCCGTCACCGTCCCGCCACCCCGC
>JALUWE010000330.1 GCA_027019845.1 Anaerolineales bacterium
GTCAGCATGGGAGTGCTCCTTGTGCGTTCACCGTACCCTGATCATAGCACAAAATTCACCCAAAAGCGATCAAAGCCGCGAGCAGGTTGTTCAAGATGTGCAGGCCGACGCCGGGCCACAGCGAATCGGTCTTCTCACGCAGATACCCCAAAAACAGGCCGAACACGAACACCCCAGGGCTGGCATTGAGCACGAAATCCTGGCCGAAGAAGACCACCCACTCCGGCCAGTTGGCAGCGGTGAACAGGATGGCGGTGGAGACGTTTGCCATCCAGAAGGGCTGCTGGCGCTGAAGCACCCCCAAAACAAAGCCGCGGAACAAAATCTCCGCGGCCAGAGGCGCGATGGGCAGCCGTAAAACCAGCAGCAACCAGCCGCGCGCATCTGCGGGAAGATTGGGCCGCGGCGCGCCGGCTGCCAACGCCTGAAGCGCGAACAGCAGCGCGGCAAAGCCGATGGCAGCCGGAATCCAGAGACGCAAATTTTTCCCCACGGTTCGCATTTTCAGCGCGGCAAAGCGGTCTTTGACCCCCGCGAAGCGGCGCAAATACCAAAACACCGGCAGCACCCAGATGGCCAGACGCAGCGCATCGCTCCAGAGCTGCGCCAGGAAAGGAGAGGATATTTGCGGGCCAAAGGGGATGAGGACGAAGACCTCGATGGTCCAGACCAGGAAGAAAACGATCATGTACAGGGCGATGTCCAGCATTATTCTTCTCCTTGTGCGCCATACCCGCCGCCGCCGGGCGTGCGAATGCTGATCACGTCGCCGGGCTGCAATTCGAGGCGGCCTTTGCCGGGCAAGGGGTGTTCGCGGCCATCGCGGATGAGCACGTTTTGGCCGGGTTGGCCGGGTTGGCCGCCCGCCAGGCCGTAGGGGGGATGTTTGCGGCGCTCGGTGATCAGGTTGGCCTGCGCGGGGACGAGGGTGCGAATGTCACGGCGCACGCCGTCCCCGCCGGGGTAGCGGCCTGCGCCCCCGCTGCCGCGGCGGATTTCGTAACGCTCCACCCGCAAGGGGTAAGCGAACTCCAGGGCTTCGACCGGGGTGTTGAGGGTGTTGGTCATGTGGGAGTGCCGGGCTGAGAGGCCGGGGCCGCGGGCGTGCGCGCCCATGCCGCCTGCGATGGTCTCGTAGTAGGTGAAGGCGCGGGGCGCGGCCTGCCGGTCGTCGAGGCCGCCGATGGTCAGGTTGTTCATGGTGCCCTGGCTGGCCGCGGGGATGCGTTCGGGGATGGCCTGCGCCAGCGCGCCGAGCAGCACGTCGGTGATGCGCTGGGAGGTTTCGACGTTGCCGCCCGCGACCGGCGCGGGGTAGCGGGCGTTGACGATGGTGCCTTCGGGCGCGATGACGGTGATCGGGGCCAGCGCCCCGGCGTTGTTGGGCACATCCAGCCCCAGCAGGCTGCGAAAGACGTAGTACACCGCGGAGAGCGTGATGGCGTACACCGCGTTGACGCTGCCGGGCTGTTGGGGCGCGCTGCCGGTGAAGTCCACGGTGGCCTGATCGCCGGCGATGGTGATCTTGACGCGAATGGGGATGGGCTGGTCGCGGATGCCGTCGTCGTCCAGGTAGTCGGTGAAGGTGAATTCGCCGTCGGGCAGGCCGCGCAGCAGGTTGCGGGTCAGGCGTTCGGTGTAGTCGAGCAGGGCCTGCATGTATTGGCGGAGGGTCTCCGCGCCGTAACGGGATAGCAGTTCCTGCACGCGCTGCACCCCGCGTTGGTTGGCGGCCAGTTGGGCGCGCAGGTCGCCGCCGCGCTCTTGCGGGGTGCGCACGTTTGCCAGCAGCAAATCCCACACGGCCTGGTTGATCTTTCCGGCCTCGACCAGTTTGATGGGCGGGATGATCAGGCCTTCCTGGATCAGCTCGCGGGCGATGGGCATGGAGCCGGGGGCCATGCCGCCCACGTCGGCGTGGTGGGCGCGGCTGGCGGCGAAGGCAAAAGGAGTTAGGGGTTCAAGTTGAGAGTTCGAGTGGGCATTGCTGGGACTACGTTCAGCACAGGCCTGAGGGGAGGGCGAACGGGGTTCACTCGAAGCGTGAAAGGGGAGGAAGATGGGGGAGACGAGGGTGATGTCGGGCAGGTGGGAGCCGCCGTGGTAGGGGTGGTTGAGGAGGATGGCGTCGCCGGGCTGCATGTGGGGGAATTTTTGGATGGCCGCGGCCACGG
>JALUWE010000331.1 GCA_027019845.1 Anaerolineales bacterium
CCGCCATAGCGCGCCGGTTGGACAACATGGATTATCGTGATTTGCAAGGGGTGGGGCGCGTGCTGCCGTTTACGCTGGGCGGGTTGGTGTTGGCACAACTTTCGGTGGCTGCTTTCCCCTTGCTGGTGGGCTTCCCCGCGCGGCTGGCCTTATGGGAAACGTTGTCTTCACGTTATCCGGTCTCTGCTTTTGGCGCATTGCTGGGCGGTGCGGGGGTTCTGATCGGCGCGTTGCGCACCCTGGCTGTTTCCATGATGCGCCCGCAGCCGGAGCAGGCCGCGGATGTGCCTGCTATCCGTCGTGAAAATTACAACGAAAAAGTGTTGTTCTTCGTTGGTGGTGCGATCTTGATACTCCTGGGCGTGTTTCCGCATTGGCTCACGCCGCTGCTGGCACGGCTGCCGTTGGCATTTGAGCAATTTCATCCTTGACGCCTGGCGCCCTTTGCATACGCCCATGAAAACGCGCACATAAAGAACGAACATGCTATAATTTGCGAACTCAGCCGCGCTGTGGTTTTACTC
This sequence comes from Anaerolineales bacterium, assembly GCA_027019845.1. Classification (GTDB taxonomy): domain Bacteria; phylum Chloroflexota; class Anaerolineae; order Anaerolineales; family JABWBV01; genus JALUWE01. Next base: position 525 of record JALUWE010000331.1, read on the forward strand.
GCAATCACGCACCTGAGTTGCTCGTAAATTGCAAATTTGCGCTACAACACTGCGATCTGCTGAAACCTCTCACATCGGGAGCAATGATTATGGAAATGGAACAAATATTGAAGCGTCTTGATTGGTTAGACGACCAAAGACGGGCGGATAAAGGCACGATTGCCGCCCTCGAAGAGCGTATCGCCAGAATGGAAGGGGAACTCAATGCCGCCAATCATCAAATTCAGGAAATGAGCGGCGAAATAACCCACTTGAAAACCATCCTGGAAAAGGTGGATACCTTTGAGGCCTCGGTAGCCCAGTTACGCATGGAGCTTACACGTGCCATCGAAGCGAGCGAAAAACGCCGCCTGGACCGCGAGCGCGAACTCGAAGAACTCCGCCGGGTGCAGCTCGATGGCATCAACAATCATCTGATCGAGATGCGGAAGGAGATCGACGCAATTCCTGAAATGCAGAGCAAGATTCAAGCGCGGGTGGAAGAGGATTATCGCCTGGCGCGGCTGATCGAAGAATTGCGCCAGCAAATGACGGAAAAGCGCCGTGAGGACGAGCAGTGGCTGCGCAGTATGCGCATGTTAGAGGAGAATCAACGGCGGGACGAGAAACGGCTCACCGATTTGCAGGGGGAGATGCTGGCCTTGCGTAAACGCGCCGATGAGCAACGCGGTCGTCTCGACCTGGCCGCTGATAGCCTGCGAAAACTGGAAACCCGAGTCCACGAACTTGCCTCGGTGGAAAGCGACCGCCGCGAGGCCTTCAACGCATTGTTGGAAAAACAGAATTTGATTCAGGTAGACCGCGACCGGAAATGGAAAGAGTGGCAAACCCGTTTCGAGACCATCGAGACCCAGGCCATGGAGATGGAAACCCACATCCAAAACTTGCACACCGCGGAAAGGGACATCCGCCGCGCGCACGAAACCGTAGAGACCCTGATCGAGAAAGTCGAACGGCGCATCAACGAGATCACCGAGATGCAACGTCTCTCCGAAGAGCGTTTCCGGCAAGAGTGGGTCACGTTCAAAGCGGACGATCAAAAACGCTGGACGAATTACACGCTCACGCAGGAAGAGCAAACGCGCGAATCTGCGCGCAGCCGAACCAAGTTGCTGGAACGGATCACCGAAATCGAGGATAACCTGCAAGAGCTGCAAGACATCGTTCAACAGATCGACGAGCAAACCAGCCGCAGGCTGCAATCCCTGCTGGCCGCGGCGCGTGATTGGGTGGCAGATTACGAGAAAGTATTGGGACGGGCGCAGGTCTGATGCGCGTTATTGGCACAGCCGGACACGTCGATCACGGCAAATCCACCCTTGTCCAGGCCCTCACGGGCACACACCCCGACCGCTTGAAAGAGGAGCGCGAGCGCGAGATGACCATCGATCTCGGCTTTGCTTTCCTGACTCTGCCTGATGGTGAGGAAGTGGGCATTGTGGATGTGCCGGGCCATCGCGATTTCATTGAAAACATGCTGGCCGGTGTGGGCGGAATTGATGCCACGCTTTTCGTGGTGGCCGCGGATGAGGGGGTCATGCCCCAGACTCGTGAGCACCTGGCGATCCTCGATCTGCTCCAGGTGGGCGGCGGGGTGGTGGCGCTCACGAAAATCGACATGGTGGACGATCCGG
>JALUWE010000332.1 GCA_027019845.1 Anaerolineales bacterium
GTGCCAGAACCAGGGGTTGCAGGAACGCATCAGGCCCTCGGGCAGGGTGAGCAGGCCGCTGGGGGGGACGTTGTAGTCATACGTCCAATCATAGCGGGTGGTGCCGGGCACTTCGGTGAAGGTGTACCCGCAGTAGTAGGTGCTCTCTTCGGTGTACAGGCCGCTCTCCAGGGCTGCGGACAGGGTGATGGTTTTGAAGACCGATCCGAGGGGGTACTGTCCCTGGGTGGCGCGGTTGAGCAGGGGGGTGTTGGGGTCGTTGAGCAGGTCTTCGAGCAGAAAGCGGCTGTTGAAGTTGGTGGGTTCGAACAGGTTGGGGTCGAAGGCGGGGGAGGAGGCCATGGCCAGCACGCGGCCTGTGTCGCGCTCGATGACCACGATGGCACCGATGAAACCTTCCAAAGCCTGCTGCGCGCCGAGTTGCAGGTCGCGGTCCAGGGTGGTGTAGAGTGCCTGGGCCGGCTGGGGTTCGGATTCGGCCAGTTTGGTGAGAATATCGCCTTCGGGGGTGATCACGTACAGGGTGCCGCCGTGCTTCCCGGCCAGGTAGGGTTCGGCCCACTGCTCCAGGCCGGTGCGGCCAACGCGTTCGTCTTGCTGGTATCCCAACCGGCGAAAGGCGTCCACTTCGTCGGGATTGATCTGGCTGACGTAGCCGACCACCTGGGGGGCGATGCCGCCCGCAAAGTAGTAGCGCGAGCGGTAAGCATCCATGACCAATCCCTCGAAGCTGGAAAGGTAGTCGAATTTGGGTTGCACCGCTTCGCTGGCGACCTCACCGAGGGGCACGTACCAGCCTTCTCGGGCCGCCTCCAGCCGGGTGCGTATCTCGTCCGGGGGAATGCCGGTCAGCAGCCAGAGCTGGTAAAAGAGGTCGTTTTCCTGGGCCGGGTCGGTTTGCCCGGCGATCAGGCCGATGGAGACCGCGTCGGCCTGGGCCACGAGGGCGCGGCCATAGCGGTCGTAGATGTTGCCGCGGGCCGGGTTGCGGTATTCCATTGAAAGGGTGTTGCCCCCGCTCAGTTCGGGCAGGATCAAGCTGCGGGCCCATTGCACCCGCCATTGCCCCTCCTCCAGGGTGAGCGTCATCACGGTGTCACGCGTGATTTCCCCAACCAGGATGGTGGACAGCCGCACCCGGTAGGCGACCTGGGCGGTGCGCGCCTGGGTCAGGGAGGAGAGGATCTCGTAGTCCACCTCTGCCAGGCTCATGGTGGCGGCCAGGCCGCGATACACTTCGGCGAAGGTCTGCCGGTCTATGGCGTCCTGGCTGAGGGGGGTGAGCAGGGCGTACATGGCCGCGTAGTCTTCGGCTTTCCAGGCGTCCAGGTAGGCGCGGGCCACCGGTTTGGGGTCAGGCAGCGGGATGGTGGGGGTGGGGGGTTGTGTGGTGCGGGGCAGCGGCGAGAGGCCGGGCGCGTTGGCAGGCACGGGCAGGCATCCCGCAGTCAGGATCGCCAACGCAAACAGGCAGGTCGTCAGCGTGAAATTGCGAAACAAGCGGCTCATAGCTCCCCGTGCAACACTTGCTCGTAGACGGGGCAATCGTATTGTAGAAATGTCTGGCAGCTGCGCGGCACATCCACTCTGGGCAGAATGTCGAGTTTGTTCAATGTGCGGGTAAGATGGCAGAGAGGCAGCCCCACCACGTTGGCGTAACAGCCTTGTAGATGTGCAACCGGCTGAAAGTGCGGGTTTTGGATGGCATATCCCCCGGCTTTGTCGAACGGGTCCGCGCTGGCGACGTAGGCGGCGATTTCTTCGTCCGTGTAATTGCGCATGGGCACGTCGGTGGTACACAGGTCGGTGTGGGCTTCCTGCTGCCCGTAGAGGATGACGGCTATGGCTGTGTGTACTTGATGGGTGCGGCCGCGCAGTCGTTGGAGCATCGCCACGGCCTCGGCCGCGTGGGCGGGCTTGCCGAGGATTTCGCCCCGGTCCGCGACGGTGGTATCCGCGGCGAGCACCAGGCCGTCCGGGCGCAGACGGGGAAGAGCAGCCCGGGCTTTGGCTTCGGCCAGACGCAGCACGTACTCCTGCGGCGTTTCGCCCTGCTGCGGTGTTTCATCCACATCCACGGGAACGATGTGGAACATCCAGCCAGTGAGGGTGAGCAACTGCCGCCGGCGGGGAGAGTTGGAGGCCAGGGAGATGACGATTTTGCGGATCAAGGCTCGAGTTTGCGTTCGGGTTTTGGGGATGGTTCAGACCCTTGCCGGTGAACAGAATTCATCGGCTGAGCGTTCCAGACCTGTTGGAAACGGGTTGAAATCATGGGTGAGTGCGTTTTCAGCGCACTGTGTTCCTCCGGCTTTTTTTGAGCTGTTTTCTGGTTCTAGCCGATTACGCCCAATTCTATCAGAAAAGATTGGGGGGAGAGTTGTAGGGATTGCGGGCATTTTGGGATGCGCAGTAGGTGAATTCCATTATAATGGCGTTGGGTTCCGGTTGAATGCAGCCGCGATGACGCTTATGTCCCAATTGTCTCTTCCATTTGCGAAAAATGTGTTTTCTCTGAGCGGAACACGGCGAGGGAAAACGGTGCTCGATCCTGTGAATAAAAACTGGTGAGTGGTTATTCCAAGAGGGCACAATGCCAAAAAGTGACCTGCCGTTTGGTAGCGAATTTTCGCCAAATCAGATTGATCTGCCTGTTGTTCTGCATCTTGTCCACCAATATGGCGGAGACAAAGCTGCTTTGGAAACACAGCTCAAGGAAACCTTTTTCCAAGAAAACAAAACCAGCGAACGCAACAAGCGAAAACTTGCGATGAATCTTCGGCTGAGCCTGAAGGCCTACCAGATCATCGACGACGATGTTCGGTTTACTGACTTTGGAGCCATGCTATACAGCTATCGAGACGATGAGGAACGGTTATATGCCGAACTTGCCAAACACATTTTGGCGAATTTGCATGGCCTGACGCTGATACAATGTGTTCAGGACATGCAAGCGGCGGGCGAAAAAGTCACCCTTATCAAGTTGCGTGAGTGGCTGCAAGAGCGCGGCGTTCATTTCCCCCGCGGAGGAAAACACCCAAGCATGATGAGATTATGGTTGGAAAAAGCCGGAGTGTTTTCAAGGCAGTGGCGCGTGAACGAAGCCAGGTTGAAAGCGCTTTTAGGAATTTCGTCAGAGGAGATCGATGCTTTGGCACAGTTAACGCCGGAGCAAAAAGCTTTTGTGAAAGCGCTAATCAATCAGGGGATGGGAACATATGCTTCGAATACGATTGAAAAATTGGCTTCCGCCACTTATGGGATGAAGTTCAACGAAAAAATGTTACCGAAAACGGTGCTATACCCTTTGAGAGATGCAGGATGGATTGCTCTGGAAAGGGGCACAAAGTCTCCAGGCAGAGGAGCGAAACCCTTCCTGGTCACTCCCACTGAAAAATTGAAGAGGGAGATTGTATTACCACTTCTAGAACAACTGGAGCAACAGGCCCATTCCGATTTACGCCCTTTGCTCCGAAAATCATTGGCCGAAATATTGGATGAACTCAACGCCCCCAGCACTCATTTGCGCGGGCTGGCGTTAGAGGCATTGGCTTTCAAGCTGATGCGCATTATCGACCTCGATTATGTAGCGACAAGACTTCGAGGTAGTTCTACCGGGGGAGCGGAAGTGGATTTGATTTTTGAATCCAGTAGATTGGTGTTCTCGAGATGGCAAATTCAATGTAAGAATACATCCAGGGTTCGGCTAGATGATGTCGCCAAGGAAGTGGGGCTTACACACATGCTAAAAAGTAACGTGATCGTTATGATCAGCACAGGTCAGATCGGGTCAGGTGCAAGAAAATACGCAAACACAATAATGGCGGATTCGAATCTGGCAATCATTATGATCGATCGTGCAGATGTTGAAAGCATTGTGGAAAATCCGGCTCACATCGTTCATGTGCTGAATAGGGAAGCCAAACATGCAATGAGGCTCAAAAAGCTAGCAATTTAGGTGATGCAATGAGTGATGTTTTTTTCGAGACAGATTTCGGCAAGATATTTCACGGCGACTCTCTGCAAATACTCAGCGAGCATGTCAGCGAACACTCTGTTGATTTAATTATGACAAGCCCGCCATTTGGATTGGTCCGCAAAAAGGATTATGGCAATGTGGATGCTGATGAGTACATTGACTGGTTCAGGGAGTTCGGAAAACTCTTCAAAAGAATATTGAAAGAAGACGGCAGCTTAGTAATCGATATCGGCGGTTCTTGGGTAAAAGGGCAGCCAACAAGAAGCCTTTATCATTTCAAGTTGCTTATCATGCTCTGCGACGAGTTGGGATTTCATTTAGCTCAGGAATTTTACTGGTGGAATCCATCCAAGCTGCCAACACCAGCAGAATGGGTAACTGTGCGAAGAATCAGGGTAAAAGATGCGGTTAACTGCATTTGGTGGTTATCGCCAAGTCCTTATCCGAAAGCAAGCAACCGCCGCGTGTTACAGCCGTACAGCGACAGCATGAAGGATTTGCTCCAAAATGGTTACACAGCAAAAAAACGACCCTCTGGGCACGACATCAGCGAGAAGTTCTCGATAAACAATCAAGCAGCCATTCCCCCGAATTTGATCGCGTTGCCAAATACCGAGAGCAATAGCTACTATCTACGCTATTGTGCCAAACACAGCATCAAGCCACATCCGGCCCGTTTCCCGGCAGGACTGCCAGAGTTTTTCATTCGTATGCTCACAGATAAGGGCGATTTAGTGGTCGATCCTTTTGCCGGCAGCTGCGTTACCGGCCAGGTAGCGGAAAAATTGAAAAGAAACTGGATATGTGTGGATACCGTGGGAGAATATCTGCAAGGCGCACTTGGCCGGTTCGAAAACGAGAATTTCAAAACAAAGGGACCACAAGAAGAGGTGTACTACAGAATCCCTCGACCCGGTTCGTTGTGGGGTGATGTCGAGGATGAAGAACCATTACCCTCTGATGGAGGTCGTACCCGCCCGCCAAAACGAGAGCGTAAAGAACAAACTTCGTCCAAAGTTTCTGGAGAGCACAAAAATCGAGTGTCGAATCCGCCTGTTGTTCAATACAGAATGTTCGAAAAACCAAACACAGAATATGGCGATAATGGGTGACCCCCCCCACTCGCACAAACAAACCACCAGACTCCCATGCAACTACTCAAAGACCGCATCCTGAAAGACGGCAAGAACCTGGGCGGCGGCATCCTCAAGGTGGACGGCTTCATCAACCACCAGGTGGACCCCGCGCTGATGTTCGAGGCCGGAAAAGAGTTCGCCCGCCGCTTCCAACACGTGGGCGCCACCAAAATCCTGACCGCGGAAATTTCCGGCATCGCCCCCGCGGTGATGACCGGCTATCACATGGGGCTGCCCGTGGTCTACGCCCGCAAACACAAACCCATCACCATGCCCGATCAGGTCTTCCTGACGCTGGCGCCCTCCCACACCAAAGGCCGCATGGTCGAGCTAATCGTCTCGCCCGAATTCCTGGCCGGCGGCGAACGCGTGCTGATCATCGACGACTTCCTGGCCTCAGGCGCCACCATCCTGGGACTGGTGCGCCTGGCCGAAACCGCCGGCGCGGTGCTGGTCGGCATCGGCACGCTGATCGAAAAAGTTTTCGAGGGCGGGCGCAAAAAGCTGGAACACCTCAACATCCCCATCGAATCCCTGGCCGCCATCGAGCGCATGGAGGGGGAGGTGATCAGTTTTCAGTAAACAGTTTTCAGTATTCAGTTTTCAGTGAGCAGTGTTGGATACTGGAGATTGGATACTGGATATTGGAGATTGGAGATTAGCGTCAAGTCCTGAAATAGCCACTTAAGCGAGACGGACCACTCAGACCACTCAGACCAGTCAGACCGGTCAGACAAATCAGACCACCCCGACCACCCCGACCACCCCGACCAATCAGACCAATCAGACAAGTCAGACCAATCAGACAAATCAGACAAGTCAGACCAATCAGACAAATCAGACAAGTCAGACCACCCCGACCCCCATGGACTCCATCGCCATCCTGGACTTCGGCTCACAAACCGCGCAGTTGATCGCCCGGCGGGTGCGGGAGGCGCGCGTGTACAGCGAACTGTTCCCCTGGGACGCGCCCCCCGAACGGGTGCTGGCCCTGCGGCCCAAAGGCTTCATCCTGTCCGGCGGCCCGGCCTCGGTGTACGATCCGGGCGCGCCACAGGTGCCCGCCTACGTGCTGGAATCCGGCCTGCCCGTGCTGGGCATCTGCTACGGGATGCAGGCCCTGACCCACGCGCTGGGCGGCAAGGTCGCGGCCGCGCACAAACGCGAATACGGCCACGCCCGCCTGCAAATTCTGGTGGACAACCCCCTGCTCCCCCCCGACACCGGGCAGGTGTGGATGTCGCACGGCGACCGCATCGAGACCCCGCCCCCCGGCTTCATCCCCCTGGCCCGAACGGACAACGCGCCCATCGCAGCCCTGGGTGACCTGGCCGCGGCGCGCTTCGGCGTGCAGTTCCACCCCGAGGTGCGCCACACCCCCGCCGGCGCAGAGATCATCCGCCGCTTCGTGGTGGACATCTGCGCCGCCTCCCCCGACTGGACCCCGGAATCGATCATCGAACAGTCCGTCGCCCGCGTCCGCGAGCAGGTGGGGGAGCAGCGCGTGCTCTCCGCAGTCAGCGGCGGGGTGGATTCCTCGGTGGCGACCGCGCTGGTACACCGCGCGGTGGGCGAGCAACTCACCGCAGTGTTCGTGGACAACGGCCTGATGCGCGCCGGGGAGCCGCTCACCGTGGTGGAAACTTTTCGCCAACACCTGGGCGTGCAACTGCGGGCGGTCAACGCCGTAGAAGAGTTTATGGAGGCGTTGGCCGGTGTGACCGATCCCGAAGAAAAACGCCGCATCATCGGCGAGAAGTTCATCCGCATTTTCGAGACCCAGGCGCGGGAAGTGGGGATGCCGCCTTTTCTGGTGCAGGGCACGATTTACCCCGACGTGGTGGAATCCAGCGCGCCCGACCGGGCGCAGGCCGCGCGCATCAAAACCCACCACAACGTGGGCGGCCTGCCGGAGGAGATGCACTTCGAGCTGGTGGAGCCGCTGCGCTATCTGTTCAAAGACGAGGTGCGCGCGGTCGGGGAGAGGTTGGGGCTGCCCCCCCAGATCGTCTGGCGGCAACCCTTTCCGGGTCCCGGGCTGGCGGTGCGCTGCCTGGGCGAAGTCACCCCCGAACGGCTGGCGAAACTGCGCGCCGCGGACAGGATCGTGACGGAGGAGTTATCCGCCGCCGGGCTGCTGCGGATGACCGGGGACCGGAGACCGGGGACGGACGCCCCTCCCCCGTCCTCCGTCTCCCGTCCCCCGCCCGGCACCGCCCAATCGTTCGCGGTGCTGCTGCCCGTGCGCTCGGTGGGCGTGATGGGCGACGAGCGCACCTACCAGGAGACGGTCGCCATCCGCGCGGTCACCACGGACGATTTTATGACCGCGGACTGGGCGCGGCTGCCCCACGACCTGCTGGCGCGCATCTCCACCCGCATCGTCAACGAAGTGCCGGGCGTCAACCGCGTGGTGTACGACATCACCAGCAAGCCGCCCGCGACGATTGAGTGGGAGTGAGGAGGTGGATTGTTGATTGGGTAATTGAGTAATTGAGTAATTGAGTAATTGAGTAATTGAGTAATTGGCAGGAGTTACGCACTTGAAAAGTCGCACCCGGACCTCACAGGTCTCAAAGCGCATGGAGATGCCCGGATGCAATCTATTTTGGGTAAAATCTTCCTGCATCGTGTGGTAGTAGACCTGTGAGGTCTCAACTGCGTAAGTACTGTAATTGGCTCAATTCCTGTCCTTTCCAACACTCAACCCTTCGACAGCCACTTCGCCTTCAGCTCAGTGCATGGCTCACCGCTCCTTCGACTTCAGGCTTGCTCCGCTCGCCTTCCGCTCATGCAATATCCAATATCCAATAACTCAACACCCAATTCTCAATTCCCCATCACAAGGAGGATGACATGGACTTTGGCGAAGTTCTTTCACGAGCCTGGCAGATCACCTGGAAGTACAAGGTGCTGTGGATTTTCGGTATTCTGGCCGGGTGCGGGGGACAGGGGGGCAGAGGCAGTTTCAATTTTCAGGGCAACGGTGGAGCGCCGGGAGGCCCGCTGCCGCCCGGGTTACGCCGTTTCGGCATCGTGCTGGACCGTTGGTTTTCCAGCCTTTCGGACGTGGAGGCCATTTTGCTGATGGTGGGGATTGCGGTCGCGGTGCTGCTGCTGGTGGCGGTTGTGCTGGCTGCCTCCACGGTGGGGCGCATCGGCCTGATCCGCGGCACGCTGGAGGCGGACCAGGGCGCGGCCGCGCTGACCTTTGGCGGGCTGTTCGCCCAGGTGCGGCCGTTCTTCTGGCGGGTGTTGGGGTTGAACGTGCTCTTAGGGGTGGTGCTGCTGCTGGCGTTCGGCAGCATCGCCGCGTTCGCGGCTGTTTTCACGGTGCTGACCTTCGGGCTGGGGGTGCTGTGCCTGCTGCCGCTGATCTGCCTGCTGGCGCCGGCTGCCTGGTTCTTCGGGATCGTGATCGAGCAGGCCAACGTCGCCCTGATCGCGGATGACCTGAGCATCGTCGAATCGCTCGCGCGCGGCTGGCAGGTGGTGCGCGAGAATGTCGGCCCGATGATCGTGATGGGGTTGATTTTGACGTTGGGGATCGGGCTGATCGGCGGGTTCATCATCGCGCTGCCGCTCTTTTTGATCGTTTTCCCGGTTTTCGTCGCCATGTTTGGCGATACGGCACAGGTGCAAAACACCGGCCTGCTGATCGCCGGGCTGTGCTTCGTGCTCTACCTGCCGGTGCTGCTGGTGCTCGCCGGCATTCTGCGCACCTACATTGAATCGGCCTGGACCCTGACGTACCTGCGGCTGGCCGCTCCGGCTGCGGGGCCAGCGGCCATGCTGGACGCCCCGGCGCGCTAATGCCCACGAACGAAAACCTGTTGCTGCGTCCCCCCGACCCGCACACCCCCACGGCGGCCACCGATCTGGAGGGCACGCTCACCGCGGTCTCCACCGTGCGCGCCATGCACGATTACCTGGTGAAGCATGGCCGGGCCGGCGAGGCACGGCGCTTCCGGCTGCTCCGGCTGCCGGTGTACTTGCTGCTCAGGGCGGTTGGCGCCAACCTGCGCTCGTTCAAGAACGATTGGATGCGCGACCTGCTGCGCATGTTCGCAGGATACAGCCAGGCGGACTTTCAGGGCATGTGCGAGTGGGTGGTGGAGCACCATCTGTGGCCGGGCCGGCGAACAGAGGTGGTGCGCGAGCTGCAGCGGCACCAGGCCGCCGGCCGGCGGGTGCTCATCGTGACCGGCATGTTCGAGCCGCTGTTGACCGCGCTGCTGAAGCGGCTGCCCGGTGTGGAGGCGATTGGCACGCCGGTGGTGATCGAAAATGGCATGTTCAGCGGTGAGCTGGCTGCGGATTTCAACGTGGGCGAGCGCAAACGCGAGCAACTGCGCCCCTTCGCCGATTCGTCCGGCAAAATCCACACCGCATACGGCGACACGTATTCGGACCGCTACATGCTGGAACTCAGCCACAACCCCGTGGCCGTGTATCCCGATTCCCGTTTGCGGGAGGTGGCAAAAACCCGCGGCTGGCGCATCCTGGAGGCGGAGATGGTACAATAGGAGTTCGGAATTGGGAAGAGGGGTTGGAGGTTTTCCGCTTCCCGGTTCTCAATTCTCGATTCTCGACTCCCGATTCACCATGCTCAACACATTCCTCCAACACCCCATCATCTCCCGCATCCGGCGCAACCACGGGCTGGAGCACGCTACGATCCACATTCTGTCCAAAACCCACCCCGGCAAGGCC
>JALUWE010000333.1 GCA_027019845.1 Anaerolineales bacterium
GAAGGAGGTGAAGATCAGTTCGCCGCGCATACTCATCAGGTAGATGCCGACCCGCAGGCCGGTGATCGGGCGCGCCAGGCTGTATTCGATCTCGATGGTCAACGGCTCGATGGAGCGCACGGTGTCAACCACTTTGCCGGAGGGGTTGCGGATGCGCAGGGCCAGCGGGCAGAACGGGTCCGCGTCCGGCGGGATTTCCTCGGCCTGCCAGATGCGCTCCCCGCTTTGCGAGAAGCCCGATGACAGGTAGTGATCGACCACTTCGGGGGTGGGGCCGCGCATGATCAGTTGGCCTTTTTCGAGCAGGATGGCTTCCTGGGTGAGCTGCAAAATCGCGCTCATGTTGTGGCTGACGAACAATACCGTACGCCCCTGGTGGGCGACATCGTCCATCTTGCCCAGGCATTTGCGCTGGAATTCGGCATCCCCGACGGCCAGCACTTCGTCCACCACCAGGATTTCCGGCTCCAGGTGGGCGGCCACCGCGAAGGCCAGGCGCAGGTACATGCCGGAGGAGTAGCGCTTGACCGGGGTGTCGATGAATTGCTCGACGCCAGAGAAGTCCACGATTTGGTCGAACTTCTTTTCGATTTCGGTGCGTTTCATGCCCAGGATGGCGCCGTTCAGGTAGATGTTTTCGCGGCCGGTCAGCTCGGGGTGAAAGCCGGTGCCGACCTCGAGCAGGGAGCCGACCCGGCCTTTCAGTTCCACCTCCCCGCGCGTGGGTTCGGTGACGCGAGACAGGATTTTGAGCAGCGTGCTCTTACCGGCGCCGTTACGCCCGATCACGCCCAGCACCTGGCCGCGCTCAACAGTGAAGGAGACGTCTTTGAGTGCCCAAATGTGATCGGACCGGGGACCGGAGACGGGAGACCGGAGCAGGCGCGCGGGGGCCTTCACCGCCTCGATGAGGGTATCTCGCAAGGTGTTGTATTTCTCGATGCGCGCCCCGATGCGGTATTGTTTGGAGAGGTGGGAGACGCGGATGGCGGTTAGCATGACGGGGGACCGGAGACGGAAGACGGGTTAGCGGATGCTCTTTCGGAAAGCTTGAATTTTGATGAATAAAAGATGCCCTGATTTCCGAACAGAAGTCAATTCCTCTGACGGCAGATAACTGCGGCGTTCGATAATATCAAGGCAGGCGATTGTTTCAAGATAGGAACGGATGGCGTGACCGAGGAAACGACGCTGTTCGGCATCACTTTGACCTGTGGAACCCTCGGCTATGTTCAGCACGATGGAAGTAGCGGCTCGTTGAATCTGAGATCGCAGGTTGAACTCCTCGCTATCGGGTAATCGAAAACTGAGCGCGTATATCGCGTCCGTGTAATCGAGTGACATCTGGTAAACTCGTAATTTTTGAAATTTATACAGCTCCATACTTCCGTCCTCCGTCCTCTGTCCTCCGTCCCTCAAACTCTGTCCGCAAACGTGCGTTCCATCCGGCGAAAGTAGAACAAACCACTCACCAGCACCAGCAACGAGATACCCGCGGAGACGGCCAGCATCGGCCCCGGCGCGGTGGCGGTGCCCAGCAAGGCCCAGCGGAAGCCCTCCACCACCCCGACCATCGGGTTGAGGGCGTAGACCAACTGCCAGGCCGGGGACACTTCGGAGGAGGAGTACACGATGGGGGTCAGGAAGAACCAGAATTGGGTCAGGAAGGGGATGGTGTAGCCGATGTCGCGGTAGAGCACGTTGAGCGCGGAGAGCCACAACCCCACACCGAGCGCGGTGACCAACGCCAGCAGCACGAACAGGGGCAACGTCCACACCGCCAGGGTGGGCGTCACCTTGAAGTACGCCATCAGCCCCAGCAGCACCAGGAAGGCGATGCCAAAGTCCACCAGCCCGGACACCACGGAGGAGATGGGGATCACCAGCCGGGGGAAGTAGACTTTGGTGAGCATGTTGCGGTTGAGCACCAGGGAGCGGCCCGCGTCTCCCAACGCTTTGGCGAACAGGCCCCACGGCAGCAACGCGGTGTACGAAAAAATGGGGTAAGGCACACCTTCGGAGGACAGTTTGGCGATGTTGCCGAACAACACGGTGAAGACGATCATCTGCAACACGGGCTGCAAGATCGCCCAGGCCGCACCCAACGCGGTTTGTTTGTAGCGCACCTTGACATCCCGCCAGATCAGGAA
>JALUWE010000334.1 GCA_027019845.1 Anaerolineales bacterium
TGTCTGCCAGTTCCACGGGCACGTCCGGGGCCAGCCTGTGCAGGGCTGCGGCCAGCGCCTGGGGGGTCATGCCGGGCTTGCCGTACACCGGGTTGGGCGCGAAGATGAAGCGCCCGGCCAGGGGCAGCAGGGCGCGCAGCATGGCCGCGGCATCTTTGATCAGCAGGCTGCCGAACAGCACGGTGAAACGCCGTGCGGGGAAAAGCTGGCGCAGGCTGCTGGCCAGGGAACGCATTTTGTGGGGGTTGTGTGCGCCGTCCAGGATCACGGTTGGCTGGCGCCGCACGATCTCCAGGCGTCCGGGGAAGCGCACACCGGCCAGCGCGGCGCGGAGGGCCTCGGGTGTCAGGCGGTTGTGGGCTGTGTGCAGCGTGTCCCGCGCCCTTTCCAGCACGTCCAGGGCTGCGATGGCAACCGCGGCGTTGAGCGGCTGGAAACGTCCCAAGAGGGGGATGTGCAGGTCGGGATAGATGTGGTGCGGGGCATGAACGGTGAAGGTGCTTCCGTGGGGCGTTGTGCGGTGAATGGTGTAGTCGAAATCGCGGCCCAACACGTAGAGGGGCGCGTTCTGGCGGGCGGCCTCGGCCTGGATGACCTGCAAGGCCGCGGGTTTGGTCTCCGCGGTGAGGGCGGGGCGGTTGGGTTGGATGATTCCGGCTTTGTGCGCCGCGATTTGGGGCAGGGTGTCGCCCAGGATGTTGGTGTGGTCGTAGTGGATGTTGGTGATCACCGCGATGTGGGGGTCGAGCACGTTGGTGGGGTCGTAGCGCCCGCCGACACCGGTTTCGATCACGGCCCAGTCGACGCGCTGCATGGCGAACCACAGGTAGGTGAGCGCCACCCAGGCTTCGCCGTAGCGCAAGCGCGGCTGCGGGCTGCGGGAGGCGCCCCAGGCCTGGTGCAGCTCTCGGAAGCGGTCCACCAGCCGGGCGAACGCCGCGTCCGTGATCATCTTGCCGTTGACGATCAGTTTTTCGTTCGGGGTTTGCAGGTAGGGGCTGACGTGGTGGCCGGTGCGGAAGCCGCAGTGGGTCAGGATGGCGGCCAGGATGGTGGTGACGGAGCTTTTGCCGCTGGTGCCGGCAACGTGGATGGTGCGGTATTGGTGTTGGGGCTGCCCGGCGAAGGACAGGAAGTCCGCGGTGCGGGCGAGTTGTTCTTTGAACTCACGCAGCCGCCTGTCGGGTGTCTTTGTGACAAAGTAGCGTTTGCCCTCCGGGTCGGTGATCAGGCTTTGTAAGTAGCGGATCGATGTGTGGATGTCGCTCATGGGGCCGCGTCTCTGGCACAACGGAATCCGACGTTGCTGCTGAAGTTGTCGCTGTTGAGCGGGTCGTTGGCCTGACGGGCTGTGACGCGCAGGTCTGGGGTAGAGCTATCCCAGCCGCCGCCGCGTAGTACGCGTGGGTCGCGCACGGATTGGGGTGCTGGCCCGGTGGGGTTGGTGTTTGGGCTGGTGAGGTAATAGTCGGCTGCGTATACATCGGCGGTCCATTCCCACAGGCTGCCTGCCATCCCGGAGATGCCGAAGAAGCTGTTTCCGGCTGGCAGTGCGTCTACCGGCAGCAGGGCGTCGAAAGTTTGTGCGAATAGCGCCAGGTTTTCGGTCGGCGGCTGGTTACCCCACGGGTACAGGCGGTTATCTGTTCCCCGGGCCGCGTACTCCCATTCGGCTTCGGTGGGCAGCCGTGCCTGTGCCCATTGGCAGTAGGCCACCGCGCCATACCAGGTGACGTTGTTGACGGGGTGGGCCTCGAAGCCGGGTGCTGCCTGGTATACTGTGCCGCCGTTCCAGATCAGGTGGCTTTCCAGGGTCTCAAACTGGGTCTTGACGCAGCTGAATCCCAGGCATGCCGCGGGGGCGTGCCCGCCATTGGCATTGAGAAAGGCGGCATATTGTGCTACGGTGACTTCGTATTGATCGATGTAGAAGCTGTCCAGGGTAACAGGATGCTGGGGGCGTTCGTCGCTGTTGGCGGCTGGATCGTTGTTGTCTGCGCCCATCAGGAATGTTCCGGCGGGGATTTGCACCATGGGCATGTTGTCGATCTCGCGGGTGAAGATTAATAATGGCGCTTGGGTGGCTGTGGGCGGTTGGGTAGGGGTGGCTGGGGGTGGGGTGTCGGTTGGGCGCGGGGTAGGGGTGG
>JALUWE010000335.1 GCA_027019845.1 Anaerolineales bacterium
CATCATCAACGCCTACCCGACCACACGGGGGTTGCCGGCCTACATCACGTCCAGCAACACCTTCGCCCCTGATGAAGGAGTGCCCCCGGCCCAGAACTACCCGCCGGGCTGGTTGATGACGGCGCTGGAGGTGATCAACGACGAACCCCAGGTCCTGGCCCTCTGCTGGTTCATGGATGACATCCCCGGCGACACCCAGTGGCGGTGGTTCGACCTCACCCACCATCCGGGTCGGCTCATCTACGCGGCCGAGGAATTTGAAGCGCTGCTGAAACGGACTCCGTAGGAGGGACTCCGATGCGACAGGAGATACGCGTTGTTCTGGCCGATGACCATCCAACGATGCGAATGGGGCTGCGGGTACTGCTGGACCAGGCTCCGGGGATCGAGGTAGTGGGCGAGGCTCAGGAGGGGGAGGAGGCGTTGGCGCTCATCGAAGCACTCCGGCCCGACGTAGCCGTGCTGGACTGTCTGCTGCCGGGGATGGGTGGGGCCGAGGTGGCCGCGGAGGTCTGGCGACGGGGGCTGCCGGTGCGGGTGCTGGCCCTGAGCGCCTACGACGATGACCGATACGTCTGGGGGATGCTAGAGGCGGGGGCCGTGGGCTATCTGCTGAAGGAAGAGGCACCGGGCGTGATCGTGGCGGCGGTGCGGGGAGCGGCGCGGGGGGAAGGGTACTTCAGCGCCCGGGTGGCGGCCAAAGTTGCCGCTTGGGCACGGGGGGAGCGCCCCCCTCGGCCTCCGCTGACGGAACGGGAGCTCGAGGTACTGTGCCTGTTGGCCGAAGGGCTGAGCAACAAGGAGATCGCCGGGCGGCTTCACGTGGCCGAGCGGACCGTCGCTTTTCACGTGAGCAACATCCTGAAGAAACTGGGGGTGACCTCCCGGATCGAAGCGGCCCTGTGGGCGAAAGACTGGGGAATGCCCCCTCGATGACCTGTCAATCCTGACAGGTCGAAAACTGTCAATCCTGACAGTAGACAGGCCCCTCCGTTTCTGATACACTGGAGACACTCTCGGAGAAAGCAGAAGCGCTCTGAGAGTGTCTCTTGTTTTCTCAGGTTGTTCGGCGTAAGCGGTTTCACCCTGTCGTGTTGGCCCGCCCGATGGCGCTTCCTCCAACGCAAAGGCGCAGAGAACGCCGAGAGAACCCGGAGATTCCCTTGTGCTCTGTGGCCCGGTGGTGGAGAAAGCCTCCCATTGAGATAGCATGCGAAATGCAGGGTTAGACATAACAGGAGGGGATTCAAACTATGTGGAGAAGCAGATTGTCCTTTAGGGCCAGTGTAGTGGGCACCGGATTGATCCTACTGGCTGTGGTGATGGTCGCTTGGACCACGACGCCGGCCCCGGTGCCGGCACGGGTTCCCCCTGATCAAGTGCCTGATCACGTCAACAATGCGGGCATCCACGAACGTTTGAACATCGGCTCGTCCATTGCAGCTCCTCGGCGATTCTTCCTGACGCCAGTTCCTGCCAGAATTCCTTGGAACAAGGCACCGAGGGCAGTCCACAAAGTGAGCTATACCGAGGTCGTCACCGTGTCGTTGAAGTCCAACAACACCGGGACGTCCCAGAGCCCGCTGGAGACGGGAACGGTAACCCTGAGTTACGGGTTCTATTGGTATCGCTGGAACCCCTGGTACGTTGCAGTAGCCGGATATGCCCGGACCCAGACGGATTTCTGTGCCCAGAGGCTTTATGCCAGAGCAGCCCTTTACCGAGACGTGGAGCACACCGGGAATTGGGAGTACATGGAGATGGACGAATCGGAAGCGCGAGGGAGTTGTGTAACCGACTCGGGGGAGGCCCTCACAGGTTACTGGACGGCACCCAATGGCACAGATTGGAAAGACAAGACCCTGCATACAGCACAATGGGATGACAACTCGCAGAGTTGGGCAAGACAGAAAGTCGACTCATTTCCGTAAGCGGGGCTTTTGAAATGAGTGTGACCAAAATGTGTTGGAGGCGGTAGAAGCGCAAATTTTGAAATCTCCGACCTTGCATATTACACTCTCATCGTTCGCTCATTTCTTGCACGAAAAGTGAAATTGCTCATCGTTCGCTCATTTCTTGCACGAAAAGTGAAATTGAGGTAAGCTTCTGCCACTATGGCAGAAGTGGAGATTCGCACCGAACGA
>JALUWE010000336.1 GCA_027019845.1 Anaerolineales bacterium
ATTGGGTATTGGGTATTGGGGCTAACGATTTTCTGCTTCTCGATCTTCCCTACCCACATACACCAACAAATCCTTCCGCCCGCGCAGTTCTGCGATGCTGCGCAGGCCCAGGCCGCGCAAAATCTGGGCCAGGCGGGTGCTGAGGGCCTTGTAGTAGTTGCTGATGCGCTGCGCGCCCCAATCCGGGTGTACGAGCAATTGCAGTTCCGGATCGGTGGTGGTCAGGCCGAAGGGGCAACCGCGGCCGCGCTCGCAGTTGGAGCAGCGCGTACAGCCCAGCGCGATCAGGTCCCCGGTACCGATCACGCAGCCGTCCGCGCCCAGCGCGATGGCCTTGGCGATGTCGTCCGCGGTGCGCACCCCGCCCGAGGCGATCAGCGTGACCTGATCGCGCACCCCCTCGCTCTCCAGGTACTTGTGAACTTTGGGGATGGCAAATTCGATGGGCATGGCGATGTTCTTCTTGGCGATCTCCGGGGCCGCGCCCGTGCCGCCGTACGAACCGTCCAGGTGGATGATATGCGCGCCCGCGTAGTAACTGCCCACCGCCACCATGTCCACATCGTGCGGGGTGGACACCTTGACCGACACCAGCGCGGTAGGGTTGACGGTTTTGATCCAGTCCACGTGCTTCTTGTGGTCTTCCACCGAATATACCGAGTGGAAGGGGAACGGCGAGAACAGGCTCACCCAGGGCACGCTCTCGCGCATTTTGGCGACCTCGTTGGTGGTCTTGTCGCCCAGCAGGTGGCCGCCCAACCCGGGTTTGGCGCCCTGCGCGTATTTGAACTCCACGATGGGCGCGTACTGGATGGTCTCCTCGCGCACGCCGAACATGCCGGTGGCCACCTGGGTGATGATCACCTCCTTGTACGGGAGCAGACCCGGGGGGTAGCCGCCCTCGCCCGTACAGGTGAACGTGCCCCACGCTTTGGCCGCCCGCGCGCGGGAGACCATCACCTGTTCGCTGACCGAGCCATAGGACATGCCCCCGCCATACCACGGCAGCCGGGCCACCGGTTCGGGCAGGCCGTCCCCGCGGCGGTTGAGCGGCATGGAGAGATCGACCGCGGTGGAGCCGGGCAGTTGCTCTTCGGGCGGCAGGAACTTGAAATCCAGGCAATCGAAGCCACCGCCGGAGCGACCGGTGCGGTATTCCAGCCCGTTTTCGGGCAGCCTGCCGGTGCGCGCCATGTACCAGCCCGACAAGATCAACTCGTCGGTCCAGCGGTAATCGCCCAGCGCGGGCGGCGTGCCGTTTTCCAGCGAAGGCCAGTATTCCAGCCCGTGGTCCAGCGCGGCGCGGTGTTTGTGGATGGCGGTGTGGTTGACAGTCGGTTCGTTCATGGTTATCTCGTTGGCGTAGTGCGTAGTGCGTATACTTTTACGCCTTCCCTCCATACCCTTCAATTCCGGCAAACGCTTCCCGTTCCAAATCCTTCTGGAACATGGCGCGGCCCATTTCCCCGCGCAGGCGGCGGACTTCACGCAGCCCCATGGCGCCCAGGATTTCGAGCAGTTGGTCGCGCCAGGAGTCCATCAGGTTTTGCAAACGCTGCGCGCCCCAGTCCGGGGTCAGGTTTTTGGGCAGTTGGCAGGTCGAGCGGCGGTTGGTGAAGCGTCCGTTCAGCCGGGCTTGCAGCGCGACCAGCAGCGGGGTGTCCAGCACCACCGCGTCCAGCCCGGCGATGATCGCTTTGGGCACGTGCTCGGCCGCGATGATGCCACCCGAACCCAGCAGGGTGACGGTTTCGCGGATACCGGCCTCCACCAGGGTGTGGTGCGCCGCCCGGATCAGGTCGAAGACGAATGTGCCCTCCGCGGAGCGCCCGTGGTAGTTGGCGGTCAGGTGGAAGACGCGCACCCCGGCCTCGACCAGTTGGAGCAGGTCGTCCCCGCTGCAAAAGGGGGTGCGCAGGCAGAGGAGGGCGTCCGGGAAGCGGGTCTGGATGGCGTCGTACAGGGTGGAATCCACCCCGGGCCGCCAGCCGTCGATGGCGATCATGCGCGGGCGGAACGGCAGGATGGGCAACAGATCGAGGTCCGCGGAACGCACCAGCGGGACGATGTGCGCGCCGCGCAGGTTGAGGTCGATGATGGCGCGCACGGGCAGAAAGGCGAGGGTCTGCACCGCCTCCGCGGCCTGGGACAGGGTTTTGTAGAGCGTGTGGCTGTTGAGGGAGGTGGGGGGCGTGTCGAACAGCATGGGGATCGGCAGGCTGAAGGTGCGCGGGGTGTCGCCGTTGGGCTGGCCGTTGTGGTCGAACGTCAGGAAATTGGGTTTTGCGCCAATGTCCACCGCGGTGGAGATGAATTCGCGGCCGTGGATGCCATCGCGGGTGGGGCGCACGATCTCGGACATATCGGTCCACATGCCATCCCAGCCCTGGCCGCCGAACCTGCCGCGGTAGCCGGCCCCTTTGACGGGGACGTTGCCAGTCTGGGCCTCGTAGGTGACCGCGTTGACGTACTCGAAGGTGAAATACTCGTCGCCCAGCTTCTGTCGCTCCGGGTTGGGTTCGACGCGCACCCATTCGGGGTACTGGGTGGTGCAGCGCAGGCAGCCGACGCACAGCTCCTCGCGCGGCGCGAACCCGCCGATCGGGCCGGAGAACACGCCGTACACGCACGGCCGGCTGAGCACCACTTCCGGGTCGGCTTTGTACTGCACCAGCTCCTTGAGGAGCAGTTTTGCCAGCCCGGCGCGTTTGACTTTGACGCGAAAGCGGCTGGGCCAGGGCACGATGTCGGGCGCGGGCCGCGTTTCGATGTGGTAGCGGTGGTAGGCGCCCGCCATCAGGCCACCTCCAGGTAACGTTCCACTTCCCAATCCATCACCCGCGTGCGGTATTCGTCGATCTCGGCCCACTTGGCACGGCGGAAGGCCTCGTAGATGACCGAGCCAAGCGACTCTTGCAGCACCGCGTCGTTTTCCAGCTCGCGCATAGCCTCCGCCAGAGAGCCGGGCAGTTCGCTGATCCGGTATTGTTTGCGCTCCTCCGGCGTGAGGTGATACACGTTGACGTTGTTGAGCGGCTCGGGGACGGGCAGATCGTTGTCGATACCGTCCAGCGCGGCGGCCAGCATGGCGGCGAAAGCCAGATAGGGGTTGGAGGAGGGATCGGGGAAGCGCAGCTCGACACGGGTGGATTTTTCCTGCCCAGGGGTGTAGCGCGGGATGCGGATCAGCGCGGAGCGGTTGATCTGCGCCCAGGAGACGTAGACCGGGGCTTCGTAGCCCGGCACCAGCCGTTTGTAAGAGTTGACCGTCGGCGCGACGATGGCGGACAAGGCCCGCGCGTGCGCCAGTTGCCCCGCGATGTAACCGTAGGCCAGTTTCGAGAGGTGGAAGGGATCGCCAGGGCTGTAAAACAGGTTGTTGCCCTCTTGATCGAACAGCGATTGGTGGCAGTGCATTCCCGAACCGTTGATGCCGAAGATGGGTTTGGGCATGAAGGAGGCGATCAGGCCGTGTTTGGCGGCAATGGCTTTGACGGTGTATTTGAGGGTGAGCACGTTGTCCGCGGTGGTGAGGGCGTCGGCGAAGCGAAAATCGATCTCGTGCTGCCCCAGGGCCACCTCGTGGTGCCCCATTTCCACGTCCAGCCCCAGACCGATCAGGGCCGCCATCAACTCCGTGCGCACCCGCACCGCCTCGTCGTCAGGGGAGAAATCGAAGTAACCGCCCACATCGTGCGGGACGGGGTGGATGTGTTCTGGCCCGTTGCGCTTGAAGAGGAAAAATTCGGGTTCCGGGCCGATGTTCAGGGTCCAGCCCCGCTCTTCGATGCGCGCCAGGGTGCGCTTGAGCACGCTGCGCGGGTCGCCCAGAAACGGGGTGCCGTCCGGGTTGTAGATGTCGCAGAACATCCGCGCCCGGCGCATCTCCTGGGGTGTCCAGGGCAGCACCGCGAAGGTGTTCGGGTCGGGGATCAGCCGCATGTCGCTTTCCTGAATGCGGGCGAACCCCTCCACCGAGGAGCCGTCGAACCAGATGCCGTTCTGGAAGGCGGCGTGCAAGCGGGAGGGTGGAACGTCCAGGCTTTTCACCGCGCCGGTGACGTCGGTGAACTGCAAGGAGATGAATTTTACGTTTTCGGCTTCGATGCGTTCAAAAACTTCCTGACTGTCCATTTTTTTCTCCTCAGCATGTTTTGTATGGCACCAGGAAGGCGGGCCCGGTGGCGAAGGAGTGCCTGAATTAAAAAAGGCACGCCAGGGCGTACCTTGTATGCGCGTGCTATGAAGATATGCCCTTCCCGGTGACAGAGCAGACCCCTCCCGCAAGGGAAGACTCTGCGCCACTGCACGCCCCTTGTCCCGGTTGTCGCCAACCGGTTTTCGGAACGTGCTTGATTCGGAAGGGAGAACGAAGCCCGTGGCCAGGCTTCAGAGGCATCCGCTGATCTACTCGATTTTTTGGAGAACAGGTCTGTTCTCCATTAGCACTCCTTTCGCAAGGAGGAACCTCCACCTCGTCATCTCCGCCAAAACGGAGACTCAGCCGCTAGTTTCCCGAATTCAATTGTAATGTGCGTGGCTGAATGCTATCAAAGGGCAGCGGGAATGTCAAGGATGATTTTCGGTGTCCGGATGGGAAACCCGAACTAGCGAATTTTTCTGCGTTTTCTTTTGCCCTGCAACTCGTCTTTGAAGAAAATGCTGAGTAGCACGCTGACGATGCTAATGACCAACGCACCAAGAAACGCCCAGCCAAAGCTGTCGAGTTTGAAGCTGATGTCGAAGAGTTGGGCTACCCATTGGGTCAGGTAGAGCATAACCGTGTTGAGCACCAGCGTGCCCAGCCCCAACGTCAGCAGAATAAACGGGCAGGTCAAAAGCACGAGCAGAGGGCGCACCAGCGCGTTCAACAGGCCGAAGATCAGCGCCAGCCAGACGAACGCCAGCCAGTCACCGCTTTCGAGATGGATGCCGGGCAACAGGGTGGCGACATAAATGGCGACTGCGTTGATCGCCCAGCGAATGATGAGTTTGTTCATGGTAACTCCAGGATGGCATGGGTCGTGTATTCATGTGTTGGAGGTCATGTTTAATTACGTCATTTTTCCTTGCGAAGTTCCATCCTCACAGGATCGAAGCGACCGCACGCCGGGACAGGTCGTGCGGTCTTTGGAAAAAGTGTAGCGCAAATCTGTTTGGGAAGGATTTGCAATGCGGCGGGTCAGACACGTGCCAGCGCCTGTTCCAGGTCCGCGATGATGTCGTCCACGTGTTCGATGCCAACCGAAAGGCGCACCAGCGAATCGGTCAACCCGCGGGCCTCGCGCACCTCTTTGGGGACCGAGGCGTGCGTCATCGAGGCCGGGTGGGTGATCATGGTTTCGACCGCGCCCAGGCTCTCTGCCAGCGAGCACAGCCGCACGCTGTTCATCAGGGTGATGCCGGATTGCACGTCGCCTTTCAGCTCGAACGAGATCATGCCGCTAAAGGCTTTCATCTGCCGCCGGGCGATGGCGTGCTGGGGGTGGCTGGGCAGCCCGGGGTAGCTCACCCGCGCCACTTTGGGGTGGCTTTCCAGGAAGCGGGCCACTGCCATGCCGTTCTCGGAGTGTTTCTGCATCCGCAAGGGCAGGGTTTTCAACCCCAGCAAGGTCAGCCAGCAGTCGAACGGGCTGGAGACCGCGCCCACACTTTTTTGCACGAACTTCAGCTCTTCGTACAGGTCTTCGCGGTTGGTGATCACCGCGCCGCCGATGATCTGGTTGTGGCCGCTCAGGTATTTGGTGGTGCTGTGGACGACCAGATCGATCCCGTATTCCAGCGGGCGCAGCAGGTACGGGGTGGCAAACGTGGAGTCCACCGCGGTCAGCAGGTTGTGTTCGCGGCCGATCTGGCCTACGATCTCCAAATCCGTGACCTTTAGCAGGGGGTTGGTGGGGGTCTCGATCCAGACCATTTTGGTTTCCGGGCGGATGGCCTCGACGATGTTCTCCGGGTTGGAGGTGTCCACGTAGGTGATCTGCAAGCCGAATCTGTTCAAAATCTGGTTGTACAGCCGGGAAACGCCGCCGTACACGTCGTCGCTGGAGATCACGTGGTCGCCCGCGGCCAGCAGCCGGGCCACCGCGTCCACCGCGGACATGCCCGAGGCATACGACACGCCGTACTTCCCCCCCTCGAGCGCGGCCAGGTTGGCTTCCAGCACGGCCCGCGTGGGGTTGGATGAGCGAGTGTAATCGTAGCCCTTCCCTTTACCGATTTCGTCCAGGACGTAGGTGGCGGTCTGGAAAATGGGTGGGACGATGGCGCCGGTAGAGGGGTCAGGTTCGATGCCGGCGCGCACGGCTTTGGTTGCGAATTTCATGGGGGTCTCCTGTTTTTGTTCGTTCTCCTTACTCCCGCATATTGTGTGCCTTATTCGTCCATCTGTCAACCGTGGCAGAGGGATGTTAGGGAAGTGCCTGCCCGTATGGGGAAACTCTCTGCGCCTTTGCCTCTCCGCGTCTTCCGGCCATACCCGACAACTCCCCGTCCCATCATGTTAGAATTATTGGTAGAATTATGGCAGAAAACAACACACCAAAAGGATTGCTTCATGGAGATGCAGCGGCGCGAATTGGTGTCCTGGGAAGAAGTGGACAAACTGATCGATCACCTGCTTTCACAATTCGAGGGTGAGTTTACGGCTATGGTGGTGATCACTCGCGGCGGGATCGTTCCCGGCGGGATGCTGGCTGAGGCGATGGATATCAAACACATTTTGACCGCGGCAGTGGATTTCCCCGCCGAAATGGAGCGGGAGAAGATGCAACTGATGGTCTGGCCTCAGTTCTTGCAGTTCCCGGATGACAAATTGCTGGTAGGCCGCCGCACGCTGGTGGTGGATGACGTATGGGGTTCTGGGCGCACGATCACCGCGGTCAAGAACCGCGTCTCCGCCGCGGGGGGCTTCCCCTTTACCTGCGTACTGCATTTCAATCCCTATCGAAACCTGTTCGGCTCAGCACGACCGGATTATTACGCGGCCATTACGGACGCGTATATCGTCTACCCCTGGGAGATAGACCGTGGCCCTGATAAGGCTTTACTTGGCGAATTCTAAAGGCTGGTGTTTTGTTCTGTGGAGCAGCCTTTGAGCTGTCCTGCTGAATCCGAAGTCGCACTCTCGGCAGTGTCGGCTTCGGATTTTTCTCTATTTTCGAGACGTTCTAAAGAGGAGAACGATTGTGGCAAGTGTACATACCAATCACAAACCCCCAAAAAACACGCTCATTTTTAGCGGCACAGCTCACCCTACCCTGACGGAGGAGATCGCGCGCGCGCTGGGCCTGGAGGTGATGCCCACGGTAGTGCGCAAATTCTCGAACGACAACCTATATGCCCACCTGGGAGTCAGTGTGCGTTCCAAAGAAGTGTTCATCGTGCAGCCGCTCACCCCGCCGTGCAGCGACAACCTGATGGAACTGCTCTTCATGCTGGACATCGCCCGCAGCGCGGGCGCGGCCGGTGTACACGCGGTCATCCCCTACTACTCGTACGCACGCTCGGACAAAAAGGACGCGCCGCGCATCTCCATCGCCGGGCGCCTGATCGCGGACTTGCTGACCACCGCAGGGGCCACGCACGTGATCACCATGACCCTGCACTCGCCGCAGGTACACGGCTTCTTTGCCGTGCCCACCGACCACCTGACCGCGCAATCCGTGTTCGTGGAGCACTTCAAAAAGCAAGACCTGGACAACACGGTGGTGGTCTCGCCGGACATCGGCAACGCCAAGCGCGCCTCGAAGCTGGCGCGCGCCCTGGGGCTGCCCATCGCAGCGGGCGAGAAATTCCGCAAGAGCGATGAAGAAGTCGAAATCGGCGGCATCATGGGCGATGTGTACGGTAAACGCGTCATCCTGATGGACGATGAGATCGCCACCGGCGGCAGCATGGTGGAAACCATTCGTCTGCTGCGCAAAGAAAACGTGCGCCGCGTCACCCTGCTGTGTACCCACGGCCTGTTTACCGGCAACGCGGTCGAGCGGCTCAACGCAATCGACGAGATCGAAGAGATCGTCACCACCAACACCGTCCCCCTGCCACCGGAGCGCAGACCGGAGCGGCTGACCGTGCTGTCGGTCGGCGAAATCTTCGGCGAGGTGATCCGGCGCAACGTGGTGGGCGAATCCGTCGGCGCGTTGTTCGAATACTGGAAAAAGGTGGCGCGGGCGTAGGGGTCAGGTCTCCCGTCCCCGGTCCCCGGTCATCAAAAGATGGCGCCGGCGTAGGGGTCAGGGTTCCATTTGCTGCAACAACACCGTCCGCACCGGATACGGAATCTCGATCCCGGCGCGCTCGAACGCGGCCTCGATAGCCAGCACCCCCGCGGTCTGCGCCTCGAACAGGCTGGTCTTCCCCGTGTCGACCCAGTAATACACCGTCATATCGACGGATGATTCCCCGAAGGTGTGGACAACGACCTGCGGCGCCGGCTCCTCCAGCACACCCTCCACCTCGACAATCGCCTCCAACGCCACCCCGCGCGCCTGTTTCAAATCGCTGCCATACGCCACCCCCACGTCCAGCGACACCCGCCGCTTGTCCGCCCGGCTGAAGTTGACCACCGCGCTGGTGAACACATCCGCGTTCGGAATCTGCACCAGCCGCCCATCGAAAGTGCGCAGCTCCGTGGCGCGCAAATCCACCTTCAACACCGTGCCCCCAAACCCGGCCACCTCGATGGCATCCCCGATGTCGAACGGCTGTTGCAAGAGCAGCAGCAACCCGGCCACGAAATTCTTGCTCACGTCCTGAATCGCAAACCCGATGGTGAACCCGATGATCCCCAAACCGGTCAGAAACGCGGTCAGATCGAACCCGATCTGGTTGAGTGCAGCCGTCGTCCCCAACACGACAATCGACCAACGCGTCACCGCAGCGATGGCCAGCGAAAGCTCGTAATCCACCGCTCTTTTTTGCATCACCCGTTTGAGGGCGCGGCTCACCCACCCCGCCAGGTACAGGCTGACGAGAAAGATCACCAGCGAAGCGATCAGCTCCGGCAAAAATTCCAGAAAACTGACCAACAGTTGTTCCAGCGTCTGATTCAAAGCGGATAGTTCGTTATCCATTCTCCAGTATCCAGTGTTCAGTGTTCAGTATTCAGTATTCAGTATTCAGTATCCACCTCTCCCACCCCCGCATTGTACCAAAAGCAGGTGTACAATCAAGGTATGCCCCTCATTTCCGTTTTGCTCCCGGTGTACAACGCGGCCCACACCCTTCCCGAAGCCCTGGAAAGCCTCCGGGCACAAACGCTCACCGACTTCGAAGTGATCGCGGTGGACGACGGCTCGACGGACACCACCCCGGAGATTCTGGCCCGGTTTAGCCGGGATAGCCGCTTCCGATCACTCTCCCAACCCCATCAGGGCATCCTCCCCGCGCTCAACGCGGGGCTGGCCGCCTGCCGCGCCCCCTACGTGGCGCGCATGGACGCGGACGACCGCGCCCACCCCGCCCGCCTGGAAAAGCAGGCCGCGTTCCTGGACGCGCATCCCGAGGTGGCCGTGACCGGCTGCCTGGTGCGCGCCTTCCCCGCGGAACACGTGCGCACCGGCTTCCGCATCTACCTGGAGTGGCTCAACAGCCTGACCACCCACGCAGACATCTGCCGCGAAATCTTCGTCGAAAGCCCGCTGCCACACCCCAGCGTGATGTTCCGCCGCGAATGGGTGGAACGGGTGGGCGGCTACCAGGAGCGCGGCTGGCCCGAGGATTACGACCTGTGGCTGCGGCTCTGCCTGGCCGGCGCGAGCTTCG
>JALUWE010000337.1 GCA_027019845.1 Anaerolineales bacterium
GTTGATGAAGCCCAGGGCGGCGCGGCCGCCGCCGGCAGGGCCCTCGGTGTAGGCCCACTTGAGTTGCCGCAGCCGCTCCAGCAGGCCGTTGATGCGGTGGAGCCACTCGGGGTCGATGGGCGCGGTCTTGTGTTCCTGTTCCAGTTCCGTGGCCAGCCGCGCCAGGGTCAACTCGCCCCCGCCGGCCTGGGCCGCGTGGCTCACGGCGGCGGTGTCGGACAGGTCCACGCTCTCGGCCAGCTTCAGCCGCAGGTGCCGTTCCAGGCGCTCGATGAGCTCGTCCAGGCGGGCCACCTGCTTTTTCACCCGCGGCTGCATCAGCGCCGTGACCGTGGCGGTGAACAGATGGATCACGGTCTTCTCGCCGCAACCGATGCAGGCGCCGTCGCCGCAGACCATGGAGCCGTAGTTGCGCTTGTCCAGCAGCAGGGTCTCCAGGGCACCGATGCGCTCGTCCAGATCGTCGATGCGGATGTAGTCCGGGGAGGTGCTGGGCAGGGCGAGCCAGGTCTCCCAGTCCCGGCGCAGGCGCTCGACCACCTCCGGCGTCTGTTTCTCTGCCACCAGGGCCTGGTCGTCGCAGACGGTGACGCACTCCATGCAGCCCTTGCAGGTGTAGGGATTGACCGTGACCGAGAACAGGCCGCCGCTGCCGCGGGCCCGCTTCTCCGGTACCACGTAATAGGGTTTGGTGACGGCGAACTGGAATTCGCCCAGGGCCTCGCGGAACCATCGGAACTCCTGTTCCAGGCGCTCTTTTTCCTTCAGCTCCAGCACCGATTCCTCCAGGGCCTGTTCCATGGCCTGCTCCAGCAGCTCGCGCACTCTTGCCCCCTCGCCCGCGGGCTCGATGGCCGCGCGCAGTTTCTTCTCCACCGCACGCAGGGCGCGGCGCAGGTGCCGGGTGGGCCGGCCGCCGGTCTCGATGCGCCGAATCAGGGTGTCGAAGACCTCGCCCACGGAGTTCACCAGGCCGGGGATGGCGCTGTCGGGGCAGACCGTGTAGCAGTCGCCGCAGCCGGTGCAGTTCTCCGGGATCCAGCGGGGGTACTCGAAACGGATCTGGGTCATGTCCCGGTAGACGCCGGTGGAGGCGGGCATGAGGCTCAGGCCCATGAAGGGGTCCGCCAGGTTGTCGCCGCCACGGCCGCGGATATAGAAGTTGCCGGTCTGTTCCCAGAAACGGTGGATATCCGAACGCCGGTCGCCGCTCACCGGCAGTTGCTTCAGCATCAGCGGCAGCCCCGGCGGTTTGCGCAGACCCGGCGTCCGGTCCGCTTCTACTATTTTCTGGGTGATCTCGCGGGTCTGCTCGAAACCGCGGCGCACCACCCGCAGGTTGTCCGCCACCACCCGCTTGCCCTTGGCCCCGAACTTGGCCTGCAACTGCTGGCCGATGGCCTCGAACAGGGTCTTTTCCGTGAGCCCGGTCCGGCGCATCAGTTCCGAGGCGGCGAAGAAGGCCCCCTGGAAGGCGATACCCTGCATGCGGAACTGCAGCTCGGGGTCGCTGGCCTCCTCGCGGGCGATGCGGAAGCCGTCCACGTAGTACACGCGGATCTCGTTCTCCACCATGTAGCGCCGGGCCCGCTCGGGAAAGCTGCGCCACACCGCTTCCGGCGAGTCCAGGTCGCTCTGGATGATGAACACGCCGCCTTTCCTGAGGCCGTCCAGGGGGTCGGCGTGGTCGAAGACATTGGGATCCGGCGACAGCACCACGTCCACGTAGATGTATTCGCAGTTCAGGCGGATGGGCTCGGGCGCGGCCGAAAGATAATAAGTGGTGGGCTGGCCCTTCTTCTCGGAGCCGTACTTGGGATTGGCCTTGATGTGATAGCCCAGCAGCTCGAACAGGGTCATGGCCAGGTTCTTGCCCGTGGTCATGGCGCCCCAGCCACCCACCGAATGGAAGCGCACGGTGAGGCCGCCCTCGGGCATGAGGTTGGGGTTCTCGCTGCCGTGCACCGCCAGTTCCTTGATGCGCGGATAGTGGTCCAGCAGTTCCTGCAGATAGATCTCCTGCTTGGGCGAGGCCGGGCGCTGGCGGTGGAAGTCCACGGACAGATAGAAGAACCGGCGCTGGGCGCCCTTGGGCAGCATGTTCTCCACGGCGCCGATCAGCGCCTCCGGCTGCAGGTC
>JALUWE010000338.1 GCA_027019845.1 Anaerolineales bacterium
CCACCCGCCTCGCCATCCACCGCGCGCTGCTGGCACTCGACCCCGCGCCCGATCACCTGCTCGTCGATCACATTCGTTTGCCTCGGGCCCCCATCCCCCAAACCTCCCTTACCAAAGGTGACGCGCGCAGCCTGAGCATTGCCGCGGCCTCGGTGCTCGCCAAAACCGCCCGCGATGCCCGGATGATCGAACTCGACGCCCGCCATCCGGGGTACGGCTTCGCGGCCCACAAAGGGTACGGCACCCCCCAACATTTGCGCGCCATCCGGCGATTGGGCCCTTCCCCCGTCCACCGGATGAGTTTTGCACCCTTGAAACCCCGTTTATTCCAGGAGAAATCACGTTGAACAGACTCGCCCACACATATTCGATTGTCGCTTTCGACCCGGACGCCGGCCAACTGGGGGTGGCGGTCCAATCACGCTACTTTTCGGTCGGGCCGGTGGTGCCCTGGCTGGAGGCTGGCGTCGGCGCGGTGGCAACCCAATCTTTCGTAGAAATCTCCTACGGCCCCCTGGGGCTGGATTTGATGCGCGGCGGGAAAACCGCGCAACAGGCCCTGCAAAGTCTGCTCGCCAGCGACCCGGAGCGCGAACGCCGCCAGGTTGCCATGGTGGACGCGCGTGGGAACGTGGCCGTCCATACCGGCGCGCAGTGCATCCCTCACGCCGGACACATCCAGGGTGACCACTTCAGCGTACAGGCCAACCTGATGGCGCGCGACACGGTTTGGGGCGCCATGGCCGAGACGTTCCAGGGCACAAAAGGTGACCTGGCCGGGCGTATGATGGCTGCCCTGGAAGCGGCCCAGGACGAAGGCGGCGACATCCGCGGGCAGATGTCCGCCGCGCTGATAGTGGTTTCCAGCGCAACGGATACCCCTCCCTGGGGCGGCAGGCTCTTCGATCTGCGCGTAGAGGACCACAACGCGCCCATCCGCGAATTGCGCCGCCTGCTGTCCATTGCGCAGGCCTACAAAAAGCTGCAAGCTGCCCATGAAATTTTGGACAAGCGG
Source organism: Anaerolineales bacterium (assembly GCA_027019845.1). Taxonomy (GTDB): domain Bacteria; phylum Chloroflexota; class Anaerolineae; order Anaerolineales; family JABWBV01; genus JALUWE01. The sequence goes on from JALUWE010000338.1 coordinate 1,016, forward strand.
GATGCGGATATTGGGTTGGCTATGCGCAATTTCGCGAGCGGAATCGCCACCTTCCCCAGCGATTTCCAATCCGCAGAGGAGACCTTTTGGTTCGCCCGTCACCTGACCGAGATCGGCGCAATCGAGGCCGCCCTGCCCCTGTTCGCCGAAGCCTTTGCCCGTGAACCCGTCTGGCGGAAGCTGGTTCCCGAGCTGGCCCGTGTAGGCCGCCTGCCGCAAGCAGAGGCTGTCTTACAACAAATCCTCGCTCAGTGATAGGACTTACGCTGAGACCTCACAGGTCTACTACCACCCGATGCAGGAAGATTTGACCCAAAATAGATTGCATCCGGGCATCTCCATGCGCTTTGAGACCTGTGAGGCCCGGGTGCGCCTTTTCAAGTGCGTAAGTCCTATCAGAGGGTGTCTGCCCTGTTAGAATTGCTGCTTGCAACTGTTTACTTTAGCCCGGAATGCAGAAAACTCTGGATGAAGCGGCGTTGGAAGACCAGGAAAAGGATGAACAGCGGCGCGATGACCATCAGGGTGGCCGCGCTGAGCAGCGACCACTGCGCGCCGATCTCCCCCAGTTGGGTGAAGCGCACCAGCCCGGCGGTCAGCGGGCGGCTTTTGTCGCTGTTGGTGATCACCAGCGGCCAGAGAAACTCGTTCCAGTGCCAGGTGGCGGAGGACAGGCCGAAGGCCACCAGCGCGGGGATGGAGGGCGGCAGGTACACATGCCAGATCAACTGCCACCACGAGCAGCCGTCCATCACTCCGGCGTCCACCAGGTCGCGGGGCACGTTCATGAATGCCTGGCGCATCAGGAAGGTGCCGAAGGCCGAGCCGAAGTAGGGGATGGCGATGGCCAGACGGGTGTCGAACAGCCCCATCCAGCGGATGGTGGCGAAGTTAGGCGCCAGTAACGCCGAGGTGGGGATCATCATTTGCAACAGGATGAAGAAGAAAATCCACCGCTTGCCGAAGAACCGGTAGTTCGCCAGGGCAAAGCCAGCCAGCACAATAGTGACCAGTTGCACGCCCAGAATCATCAGCACGATGACGATGGTGTTGATGTAATACTGCCCGAAAGGGGCCAGCGACCAGGCGCGCAGGTAATTCTCGAAGGTCAGGCGGCT
>JALUWE010000339.1 GCA_027019845.1 Anaerolineales bacterium
CCTCCCCGACCGGAGACATGACCATATCATATTCGGCGCCGCTGAACAGAAACAAATTTTTCGGATTGGTCATGTTCAAATAGCGGGAAATTTTTTGGCTGGCGCTAAAGGTAGACATCAGAGGGGGAATGGCGGACTCGATGCCAGGGGCCGGCCAGTCGCCCGCCTGAACCAACACCTGGCCGTGATCGTTCAACATCACCACGGCGAACGCATCGATTTGCTGTCGTAAATCCGCTAACCGGTCAGAAACGGATTGGCTGGCGGCCTCTTCTTGCGTCTGAGCCTGTAACGGATTGGCGTCCTCACCGGTCAACCCCAGGGCGCGCTCCACAGCATCCAGGACGTCGGCGATTTCGAGAGGTTTTTCGATCAGGGCTTCGATGTTCAATTGGACGGCTTCTTCTTTCAAAGCCGCGTTGATTGCTCCGACCAGCAAGATGGCCTTCAGGTCTGGGTTTGTGTCCCGTAATTTTGAGACCAGTTCCAAACCGGTTATTCCGGGCAGCCGGACTTCTGAAATCAGCAAATCGAACGGCTGCAAGCGCGCCTCCAGCAGCGCCTCCTCCCCCGACATGACGTTGTGTACTCGAAACTCGGGGGCAAGAGATTCGATCCCGGCGCGCATATTCCAGGCTTCTCTGCGTTGATCGTCAACGATGAGCACACGGTACATAATGATCCCATTCTATCATAAAAGATGCTGCCAGATTGTGGCTGAGCAGCTCTTTTTTCCGTTGTTCGGCGGCAGTTTCAGTCACCATGGCGCGCAACCCGCAGTTTATCAGAGCATCTCGAAAAGAGACGACAAACGCCGTTCCTCCAGACAACCAAAATGCTTTGGCCCTCAGGGAACGACGTTTGTTTACCGCAAATATGGGAAAATGTGTTGTCAATCTAAAGCAATCAGAGAGGCATTACTCCACGCGCCAACAAGCCACCCAGTGTTCTTTGGAGATTTCTCTAAAGACGGGTTCCTCTATGGAGCAGTGATCCATGGCAACCGGGCAGCGGGGGTGGAACCTGCACCCACTGGGCGGATTCAGAGGACTGGGAACATCTCCTTTGAGGATGATGCGGGTGCGCTTGATGGTCGGATCAGGGATGGGGATAGCGGACATCAAGGCCTGGGTATAAGGGTGGAGCGGATTACTGAACAATTCCTCCCGAGAGGCCATCTCGACGATTTTCCCCAGATACATGACTGCAACCCGGTTGCAAATGTGTTCGACAACGGACAGGTTGTGGGCGATGAACAGATACGTGAGGCCCAGATCGGCTTGTAGATCAGCCAGGATGTTGAGCACCTGAGATTGAATGGAGACATCCAGGGCGGATACCGGCTCGTCGCAAACGATGAATTTGGGTTGTAGTGCCAGCGCGCGGGCGATGCCAATTCGCTGCCGCTGCCCTCCCGAAAACTCGTGCGGGTAACGCCGCGCGTGATAGTCCTCCAGGCCCACTTTGCGGAGCGTATTGATGACGATGTCAAATCTTTCTTTGGGCGTGCCGATATTATGTATCTTCAGGCCTTCGGCAATCGATTCGCCGATGGGCATACGCGGGTCCAGCGATGCGTAGGGGTCCTGGAAAATGATTTGCATGTTTCGGCGCATGGACTTTAGTTCGCGGCCGCGTAATTTGAACACATCGGTGCCGTTGAAGATCACGGAGCCGCCTGTGGGTTCGATGAGCCTCAGCATCGTCCGCCCCACAGTGGTTTTTCCACACCCCGACTCGCCCACCAGACCTAAGGTTTCTCCCTCGCGAACAAAAAACGAGACGTCGTCCACGGCCTGTACCCAGGCGACAACGCGTTGTAGCAACCCGCCCCGCACGGGAAAGTATTTGACGAGGTTTTTGACCTCTACGAGCTTTTTTTCACTTCCATTGGTGCTGATAATTTGATCGCTCATTCATTGCCTCTTGTTATTGTCAAATAAGGATGGGTCACACAGATATAAAAGTGAGAGATCACTCTGGAGAGGCTGCCATCGCCTGGCTCACCGAGCCATGTTTGAGAGGAGCTTTATGTCCTTCGTGATCCTGATATAACCAACAACGAACCTTATGCTGGGGTTGGGCAACGACCAGATCGGGTTCGATATCGGTGCAAATCGTTAGATTATATTCAATTCGAGAGCGACAACGGGGCGCAAAACGGCAGCCGGGCGGCAGGTTGATCAGGTTCGGAACGCCGCCAGGAATCACCTCCAGCCGCTCTTTCACCTTTCCTAAGATAGGTATGGAAGCAATCAGGCCTCGAGTGTACGGGTGCAGAGGTTCTTCGAAAATGGTGACCACGTCTGCTTCCTCTACGATCCGGCCGGCATACATCACGGCCACCCGGGCGGCCAGTTCAGCTACCACACCCAGGTCGTGGGTGATCAAAATCACGGAGGTGCCCATGCGCTCGCTGAGGTCGCGGATCAAGTCCAAAATTTGTGCCTGAATGGTCACATCGAGCGCAGTGGTTGGCTCATCTGCGATCAGCAGTTGGGGATTGAGTGCCAGTGCCATGGCGATCATCACGCGCTGCGCCTGCCCGCCGGACATCTCGTGAGGAAAAGCGTGCGCCTTGCTTTCCGGATCGGGGATGCCAACCAGCCGTAACAATTCGACCGCTTTTTCCCAGGCCTCTTCCTTCCCCATATCGCGGTGAATCTGGAGCACTTCGGCGACCTGGTCTCCGACTTTGAAAACAGGGTTGAGGCTGGATTGCGGCTGCTGAAAGATCATGGACATGCGGTTTCCCCGCATCTCCACCATCTCGGCTTCGGATAGATCGAGCAGGTTTCTGCCTTCAAAAACGATCTCTCCATCTACGATTTTGCCGGGAATGCCAATTAAGCGCATGATGGAAAGCGAAGTCACGCTTTTGCCACAACCTGATTCGCCCACCAGTCCCAAAATTTCACCAGGAGCGACCTGGAAGTCCACGCCATCGACGGCTTTGACGACGCCGTCCTCGGTAAAAAAATACGTTTTGAGATTTTTGACCTCAAGCAGGGGGTGAGAATTTGAATTTGTCACAGGTTCCCTCTCAACAGGATTTTGTTATTTTCTTTCAAAAACGGGATGTGTGCTGGAAAAATGCGGCAGTATTGTAACATCATCTTTTCGAGACGGTAAAAATTTGCCGGGTGGGTTTCAGGAAACAGTGATCGGAACACGGTGCATCAGGCTGCTGCCATTGGGAAAAACGTTATCCAAAACACCAAACGTGCCGCTGGCCATCTGCACTACGCCATTTCCATCCATCGCTCTGGCTAGCACAACGTACTTGCCAGGTTCGGGCTTCTCCCATTTCCAGTACCACAGAGTCCACACGCCGGTATTGGGCCCGGGGAGCAGCTCGGCTGCCTGCCAGGTTTGACCGTCGTCAATACTGACATCGACCCCTGTCACGCCGGATGTGTCGGCCATGGCGATCCCGGTTATGTAAAAAGATATCCCGGCCGGCAGAGTCTGGCGCAGGCTGGGAGTTTCAACCCGCGAATTGATCTGGATGGTTGCCTCATCCGACCAGCCTTTCTGTTCCCAGGTGCCCTTTTTGTATCGTTCCGAAGCACGGATAGAGACGATCCATTTGGGTTGTTTCTGGCCATACACACCCGGCAGCAGCACACGCAACGGGCTGCCGTGCTCCCGCGGCAGCGGCTCGCCATTCATTTCATAGACCAGCAAACTCCTCTCATCCAGGCCTAGAGCGACAGGAATCGAAGTTTCATACTCGTCTTCGGAATAGAATGACAAAAATTTGGCTTCCGGCATCAGGCCGGCGTCTTCCAGGAGTGCGCGCAGTGAAATTCCCTTCCAGGTTGCATTGCCGATCAGGTTGCCACCAACCGGGTTGCCGATACACTCCAGGGTGCGCATCACCTCCACGGATGGGCGCGCCCGAATGTCGGCCATACTGAGTTCCATCGGATTCTCGAAAGCCCCATTCAGGCTCAACCGCCAGGTGAGGGGGTCGGGCTTGGCAACCCCATTGTAGCTCTGAACATAGAAGGCATCGATGGGCGTCAGGCGTCCTGCTTCGAAGTCAACTGGCAGGCTCCGAAGGCCGGGGATTTCGGGCAGCTCTGTGGGGAAAGGGGTGGGGGCGGTTTGCTGGACGTGCGTGGCAGCAATCGTAGGGGCAGGTGGAGACGGAGTGCGTTGAGCGATTTGCTGCGTGGCCTGGATGGCATCACGCCGCCCACAAGCAGTGAGAATCCATGCCCCCGCTCCAAGAGAAAGAATTTTGAGTACATCGCGCCGCGAAACCGGGGAGACGGGCTGCCGCATACCAGATTTACTTCTTCAGACGAGGATCAAGCGCGTCGCGCAGGCCGTCGCCGATGTAGTTGAAGGCCAGCGTTGTGATGAAGATCGCTAAACCTGGGAAAAACACCTTTGCCGGTTGGGTCCACATGTCGTTCTGGTACTCGTTGAGCATGTTGCCCCAGGTGGGCACCGGCAACTGGATACCGAACCCAAGAAAAGAAAGCGCCGACTCCAGAATGATGACACCCCCCAGGCTGAGGGTGGCCGCCACGATGATGGGCGCCAACGAGTTCGGGATCATGTGTTTGACAATGATACCGAAATCGCTCATGCCCAGGGCTTTGGCAGCCTCTGCAAATTCCTGGTTGCGTAAGGAGAGCACCATGCCGCGCACCAGATTGGTATACCCCATCCATCCAAACACGATCAGGATGATCGAGATGATGACCGCGCTGCTCCATTCGCGGGGCAGGCCGGGAATCTCCACGCCCCGCATCAGGGCCGAAAACGCCAGCAGCAACGGCAACAGCGGCAGGGTGATCAAGAATTCCACGAAGCGCTGGATGACATCATCTAACCAGCCGCCGTAATAGCCCGAAATGCCCCCAATGATCACCCCGATGATCAGACTGAAGATAACTACGACGAAGGAAACCGTCAACGAAATTCTCCCTGCATACAACAGGCGGCTGAACACATCGCGGCCGATGGCATCCGTTCCCATCAGGTACGTCAAAGAAGGGGGCGCATTCTTCAAAATCTGGTTTGTCTCGGGGTTGCGCACCACATCATTGATCGGATCGAACGGCGCCACCCAGGGGGCGAAGAAAGAGGCGATGGCGATGATCAGAATCGTTACCATCCCGCCAACCGCCAGCCTATGCTTTCTAAAACGTTTCCAGACAATTTTCCATTGACTTTCTTCCTCAACAGTCAACAGACTTTCGCTTTCGAGTTCAGCAACTGCCATTTCATTCTCCTGATGATTGGATTTTCATAATCTGTTGATCCCTAGCTGAAGCGAATGCGGGGATCGACGATGGTGTATAACAGGTCACGAGTGAGCGTAGCGATGACCACCAAAATCGCTGAGATCAGCAAGATCGCCATCACCACAGGCCAGTCGTTCCCGCCGAGCGCGTCGAAGTACAGACTGCCCATGCCGGGATAGCTAAAAACCGTTTCCGTCAAAATTGCGCCGCTGAAAATCCCGGCAATATCGAAGACCAAAATCGTGACAATGGGGATCAAAGCATTGCGTAAAGCGTGTTTGATGATCACCACGCGCTCGGTCAACCCCTTGGCTCTGGCGGTACGTACGTAATCCTGACGCAGCACCTCCAACATAGAGGAGCGGGAATACCGGCTCCAACCCGCCAGATATAGCAGGCTCAACACCATCGTGGGCAGGATCAAATGTACCACGCGATCGATCAAACTGCCCGGCGTTGCGCCCAAAATCGCCAGCAAACTGCCAGGCTCGGGCTGGCGCACCATCGCCACACCCCCGGTGGGGAAGAAAGGCAGCCCCCATTCCCGGAACTTGACCGAGAAGAGCAAGATCATCATCAACCCAAACCAGAAAACAGGCATGGCTGACCCAAAGAAGGAAAAGGTGGTGACCGCGTAGTCTGTCTTGCTGTATTGGTGGATGGCGGAATAGATGCCGATGGGGATGCCGACGATCAGCGATAGGATCGTAGCGGCGGACATCAAAATCAACGTGTTACCCAGGCGGCTCATGATCAAATCCGTCACCGGTTGGGAGGGAGACAATCGCCAGGAGTCACCAAAATCAAGGCGCAAAACGCCAAAAGTACCCTTTCCGTTGGGATCGCCGTGATAGCCAGCCCATTTTCCGAGAAGGCCACTGCTGCCCGTCAGCCACGAAATGTTGACCCATCGGCCTTGTTCAGGGCGGGGATCGGCCTCGCCAGGCGGAAAGATGAACTCGGTCGATTCATCCGCATAAATGGCGTATCGATTGCCATTCAGGTCTTCAATGATGACCTCGTTCCCCTTTTGAGACAGCATCACACCGCGAACGGTCAGATCATCCGGGATAGCTTCGCTTCTTTCCGGTTTCACCCGAATTTTCGCGGCGGAAAAGGCGGGCAGCACCTCTTTTTTGACCTCGTTCCCCTCTGGGGTCTCGATCACCACTTCAACCTCTCGTTCACCAAGCTCCTCTCCCCAAACCCATAACTGGTATCCCGGATTGAAAAGCGCAGTCCCGGGATCGGTCCAAAAGCGGTAATACTCCTTCACCGTATACACTTCGCCCGTTTCGCGATCCTTTTTGGTGATCGGTTTTCCGTTTTTGCCGATCTTATCTTGCTCATAGCGGGTCAAGCCGAGGTACATCCAGTCTGCTCCCAGCCAGTCATCGCCTATCATCCAGGTAATGTAGCGCAAGGCCAGCGGTTTGTCCAACCCCAGGTAGGACTTCAGCCGCGCGATGTCGGCATCACTTACACGGCTTTTTCGGTCTCCAGAAAGCCGGATGCCCGACAACGGCCCACCAGGAGCAATGTTGAGCAATACGTAAATAGCAATGGTGGACAAGAAGACCACGATAACCATCTGGAAAAAGCGACGGATTAAATAATTGGTCATGGCGGAAGTAACTCCTTCTCTAAATTTGCCTGAATTTGAAACCAGAAAGGCGTATCGATCTGGTTTCAGAATCGAATACGAACTTCTAACTTACACTAAGCATACTGTGGGGGTCGGCATTTGGTTCAAAAATTGCTCCGCTTTGAACCAAATTCGCAAAATTATACCAGTTTTTACGCATGGAATTTTGTCATCCCTCTTGTGGCCCTCCAAGAATTGGTTACAAAACCACGTTTTCGGAGCCAAATTGGGAAATTTCCCCTCCCAGGGGCTTGCATTTTTCTGAAAATCGAATACAATAAAAGAGCCGCTGTAGGGTGCCCCCCTCACCCTGCAGTGGCATTTTTTATTTCCCCAGGAGCGCGTCGTGTCTCTCAATTGGAACCCCCCTTCCGACTGGATTCGAATCACATCCATCGATGCCCACACCGCGGGTGAGCCGTTGCGCGTGATCACCGGCGGGCTGCCGGAGCTGCCGGGCAACACGATTCTGGAAAAACGCCGCTACGCCCGCCAGCATCTGGACCACCTGCGCACCGCGTTGATGTGGGAGCCGCGCGGCCACGCGGATATGTACGGCTGCATCCTGACCGAGCCGGTCACGCCGGATGGCGATCTGGGCGTGCTCTTCCTGCACAACCAGGGCTTCAGCACCATGTGCGGCCACGGCATTATCGGCCTGGCAAAGGTTGGCCTGGACACCGGGCTGATCCCAATCGAGGGCGATGCCCCGCAGATCAAGATGGACACCCCGGCCGGGCGGGTGACGGCCTACGCCCGGCGGGAGGCCGGTTCGGTGGTGGAAGTCTCGTTTCTGAACGTGCCCTCTTTCGTGTACGCGCTGGATCAGACCGTACAGGTGCCGGGGTTGGGGGAGGTGCGTTACGATGTGGCCTTCGGCGGCGCGTTTTACGCCTTCGTGCAGACCGAACAGGTAGCCGTGAGGTTGACCCGGCGCGATTTCCGCGCCCTGATCGACCTGGGCGTGCGCATCAAACACGCGGTGATGGACAGCCTGCCCATCGAACACCCTTTCGAGGCGGATTTGGGCTTTCTGTATGACACGATCTTCGTCGGACCGGCGCACCACCCCGCGCACCACAGCCGCAACGTGTGCATTTTCGCGGATGGGGAGGTGGACCGCTGCCCGACCGGGACCGGCGTCAGCGCGCGGGCCGCCATCCACCACGCCCGCGGCGAACTCGGCCTGCACCAGCCCTTCGTGGTCGAGAGTATTTTGGGAACCACCTTCACCGGCGAGATCGTCGAGACCACCCGCTTTGGCCCGTACCCCGCCGTCATCCCCAAAGTGACGGGCAGCGCGCACATCGTCGGGCGCAACGAATGGCTGATCGACCCCAAAGACCCTTTGAGGGAGGGGTTTATGTTGCGGTAAAATTCCCCCATGCTCAAACTTCTGCACTTCGCGGACGCGCACATCGACATGGCCAACTATGGCCGCCACGACCCGCACACCGGCCTGCCCATGCGGGTGATGGATTTCCTCAAATCGCTGGACGTGATCATCGACGCGGCCATCGACGAGCAGGTCGATCTGGTTCTCTTCGCCGGGGACGCGTACAAAGACCGCAACCCCGCGCCCACCTTCCAGCGCGAGTGGGGCAAACGCATCATGCGCCTCTCCCAGGCAGGCATCCCCACCCTGCTGCTGGTCGGCAACCACGACCTGTCCCCCGCGTTGGGCCGCGCCCACGCCCTCGACGCCTTCGACACCCTGGCCGTGCCCCACGTCCGCGTCCTCGACCGGCCCCAATTCCTCACCCCCGACGACCTCGGCCTGCCCGTGCAGGTCATGGCCCTGCCGTGGATCTCCCGCTCCGGCATGGTGGCGCACCTGGACATCCGCGCCAGCGACCCGGCGGAAATCTACCGCCTGTTGGAAGAGAAAATCACCGCGCTGATCGCTACCTGGTTCGATAACGCGGACCCCGAGCTGCCCACCCTGCTCACCGCGCACGCCTCGGTACAGGGGGCCACCTTCGGCGGGGAACGCGCCGTCATGCTGGGGGGCGATCTGGTGCTGCCCGGCTCACTGGTGCGCGACCCGCGGCTGGATTACGTCGCCCTCGGCCACATCCACAAACCCCAAAACCTGAACGAAAACGCGCACCCGCCCGCCATCTACCCCGGCTCCATCGAGCGGGTGGACTTCGGCGAGGCCGCGGAGGACAAATTCTACATCCTGGCGCACGTCGAACGCGGCAAAACCGAGGTGGAATGGCGCAAACTCGACCACATCCGCCCTTTCATCGACCGTTATGTGCGCCTGGACTCGCAGGAGGGCATCAACCAACGCATCCGCAAAGCCCTGCCCGCTCCCGAAAAGCTCAAAGACGCCATCTTCCGCCTGACGCTCGAATACCCGCGCGATTGGGAAGCCCTGATCGACGAAAACAGCCTGCGCGAATACGCGCGGCAGGCCTTCGAGTTCCATCTGGTCAAACGCCCGCAGATGGAAACCCGCATCCGCATCCCGGATGACCAGCACCTCGGCGCGCTCACTCCGCTGGAGTTGCTGGAGCTGTATTGGAAAGCCACCCACACCGACCCGGAGGAGGCGGAAGCGCTCAAGAAACTGGCACAGGAGATAGTGGGGAGAGGGGAGTAGGGAATAGGGAGTAAGGAGTAGGGAGTAAGGAGTAAGGAGGGGAGAGGGGATGTTTAATTCTCAATTCTCGATCACCTTCACCACCCCCTTCTCTGCCAGGGCGGTGATTTCACGCTCGGAAAAACCGGCTGAACACAGAATTTCGCGCGTGTGGGCGCCCAGTTCGGGGGGCGGCTCGCGGCGCGGGGGGTAGGGGAGGGGGGACCCCAGCTGGAGGGC
>JALUWE010000340.1 GCA_027019845.1 Anaerolineales bacterium
AGGATGCAATCCCCAATTCACAATTAACCATTCACAATTCACCATTCACAATTCACAATTCCCTATCCTTCGACTACAGGCTCGCTCCGCCCGCCCTCCGCTCAGGATGCAATCCCCCATCCCTATCCCTATCCCAATCCCTATCCCTATCCCCAATCCCCCATGCCCCTCCGCTCTCCCGTCACCGTGATTGTGCTGGTTTTGCTGCTGTATCTCGCCGCGGTGCTGGCCTCCAACGATGGTGATCCGCTTGCGTTCGTGCGTATCGGCACGCGGTATAGCCGCAACGACCCGGCAGGCAGCCAGGGTTACGACGGGCAGTTCGTGTACTACATCGCCCGTCATCCCGCGCCGCGCACCGTGGCCGGGATGCTCGACAACCCGCCGTACCGTTACCAGCGCATTTTGCTGCCGTTGCTGGCGCGCGGCCTTTCTTTTGGCAACCCGGCCGCGCTGCCGTGGGTGCTGGTGGCGATTGGGGTGATTTCTCACGCGGCCGGGACGTGGGTGGTGGCGCGGCTGCTGGCGGGCTACAATGTGAGCCGCTGGTACGCGCTGGTGTACGGGTTGTGGCCCGGGTTTTTGCTGGCCGTGCGGCTGGATTTGCCCGAACCGCTGGCCTACGCGCTGATCGGGGCGGCCATCCTGATCGAGAAACCGCGACCCTGGCTGGGTTGGGTTTTGTATGGCCTGGCCGCCTTTGCCAAGGAGGTGGCGCTGCTGTTCGTGGCCGCGCAGCTTTTGGTGTATCTCCGGGAACGCCGCTTGCGGGAGGCCGCCGGGTTGTTTGGGGTGGGGGTGTTGCCGTTTTTGGTGTTCCAGGGTTGGCTGTGGGTTGTGTTTGGGCGTTTGGGAATCGGGTCGGGGGGTGCGATGGCGACCGGGTTCGAGATCGTGCCGTTCATGGGGTTGCTGCGGGTGGGCGCGTTCAGCCTGGGGTTGCTGGCGGTGTTTGCGCTGGTGTATGTGCCTTCGGTGTATTTTCCGGCCCTGTGGGGGGTGTGGGTGAGCGCGCGGCGTTGGCTGCGCGGGCAGACGGGGTTGGCTAACGCGGCTTTGTTGGTGAACGGGCTGGTGATCCCGTTTTTGCCGTTCTCGACGGTGCGCGAGCCGGGGGGGATGTTTCGCTTCGTGGGGGGGCTGGTGCTGGCGGTGTTGTTGTATGCTGGCCGCTACCGGCGAAGGCGCGTGCTGCGATTGAGTGTGTTTTGGTTGTTTTTGAACGCCTTTGTGGTGGCCGAGTGGGTGGGGTGATGAGGTTCGCACTGCCAGGGTGGTTTGTGACCCTGCTCGTTTTCCGCTTGCTGGCCCCAGAGCGCGGTTTCGATGACCTGGGTGTGATCGCGGTCTGGAACGCGCTCTTTGCTGTCGGGCTGGCCGTGTGGCTGCTGGTGCTGGCCGCGGGTGTCGGCCTGAAAGTGGGCGGGTGGCTGGGGTTGGCGCACTTGCCCGCGCTGGACCGCCTGGTGTTCGCCACCGCGTTGGGGTTGGGGGTGGTTTCTTATTCGGTCACTTTCCTGGCGATCCTGGGAGCGTTGAATACCTGGGCGATTGGCGTTGTGCTGCTGGGTTGGAGCGGGTGGAGCGGGGATGTTGTTGGGAACGTTTTCGTTCTTTTTCGGCAAGTGTTCGGGAAAACTGCCCCCGCGTTTAAGGACGGTATTGTCGTTTCCCAACGGTTGGTGATGGCGGGGATTTTTTTACTGGCATTCGTTCAGTCGCTGGCGCCTCCGTGGAGTTATGACGCCTTGATGTACCATCTGGAGGCCCCCCGGCGTTTTTTGGAAGCGGGTGCTTTCGTTCCGCTGCCGGACATCTGGCAGGGCAATGGCCCGTTTACGGTCAACATGCTGTACGTGATTGGGCTGGCGTTTGGCAGTGACGTGTTCGCCCGGCTGGTACACTTGTCGCTGGGGGGCTTGCTGGTGACGGGCACGTATGCGCTGGGCAGGCGCATTGGCGGCAACGCGGCCGGCTGGCGGGGGATGTTGATTCTGGCCGGGACGCCCATCCTGCCGGTGTGGTTTTCGTTTGCTTACCAGGATGCGGGTTGGGCTTTGTTCGAGTTGCTGGGGGTGTTGGCGGTGGTCGGGAATCGCGAATTGGGAAGCGGGAAGCATCGAAAATAT
>JALUWE010000341.1 GCA_027019845.1 Anaerolineales bacterium
TCCCACGAGTTCCCCCAGTTCCCGCGAGTTCCCCCCCGTGCCCCCGGTGCCTCCAGTGACAACACTTACGCTCATGGACCGCTCCCGCAAAATCCCGCTCGCGCTCATTTTCGTGCTGGCCGGCGCGCTCGCGGCCGCGTTCTGGCAGGCGCTGGCCGGGCCGGGGTCCCTGTCCGCCGCGCCCTCCCGCGCCGCGAGCACAAGCGCACCCCCCGCACGAGAAAACACCTGGTACGCGGTCTACTTCACCGACCGCGAACTGGACGGTTTCCGCGGCGGGCCGGACGAACCTCTGATCGCGGCCATCCAGGCCGCGCGGCTCAGCGTGGACGTGGCCGTGTTCGACCTCGACTTGTGGGGCCTGCGCGACGCGCTGATCGCCGCACACCGCCGCGGGGTGACGGTGCGCGTGGTGACGGAAACGGATAACGCGGACAACCCCGAAATCCAGGCACTGATCGAAGCCGGTATCCCGGTGGTGCAGGACAACAGCGAGGGCCTGATGCACAACAAATTCGCCATCATCGACCGCCAGAGCGTGTGGACCGGCTCGATGAACTTCACCCTCAACGGCGCGTACCGCAACGACAACGACCTGATCCGCATCACCAGCCCGGAGGTCGCGGCCGCGTACCTGATCGAGTTCGAAGAGATGTTCGTGGAACGGCGTTTCGGCGCAGGGTCCCCGGCCAACACACCGAACGAGTTCTCGGTGAACGGCACCCCGCTGGAGGTGTACTTCTCGCCCGAAGACGGGGTGCTGGCGCGGCTGGTCGCGCTCATCCAGGAGGCCCGGGACAGCATCACCTTTCTGGCGTTTTCGTTCACCGCCAACGAGTTGCGCGAGGCCATGCTGGCGCGCGCCCGCCAGGGTGTGCAGGTGCGCGGCGTGTTCGACGAAGGCCAGGCCAGCGGCACAGGCAGCGAATACCAGACACTGCTCGCCAACGGCCTGGATGTTTACCTGGACCGCAACCCGGACAAACTGCACTTCAAAACCATCATCATCGATGAGCGCATCGTGATCACCGGCTCGTACAACTTCTCGGCCAGCGCGGAGGAACGCAATGACGAAAACGTGCTGGTGATCTTCAGCCCGGAGATCGCCGGGCTGTATCTGCAAGAGGCCGGGCGGGTATTGGGGGAGGCGGCGCGCTAGCCAGGCGCGGCCGCAGCCATTCCGCACGTTCAACCGCCGCCCGCAGCCAGTGATCGGGCGGCAAAAACGCGGCAATCTCCTCCCTGGACATCCAGCGCATCTCGGAATGTTCGTCGCTGCATTGCAGCTTTTGATCCCCATCCAGCGTGCAGCTGTAAATCACCCCGATCAACTCGTTTTCGGGCTTCGGCTCCCCGCGGTAAAAGTGCGTGGTGCTGAGCAGGAACTCGATCTGCACCCGCGCGCCGATCTCCTCGCGCACCTCGCGGTGCAAGGCCTCCTCGAACCCCTCCCCCTGCTCCAGGCGTCCGGCCACGCACTCCCACCGGCCCGCGCCCACGTCTGTGGCCGCCGAGCGTTTGAGCAGCAGATACTTTTCCGTGGCGGGATCGAAGACCAACGCGCCCACCCCGCCCAAAAATCGTCCAACAGGCATGAGCTACCTCCTGAATGGGATTTTATCGCGTCTTCTCCCTGTTCGGGGAGGGGGGCAGGGGGGGCGAGCGGTTACGTACTCCTCTTCGCAGCAGCAATCGGTGATAGAATCGCGCTGCTGCTCTCCTGTTGGGAATCGAAATGAAGCCCCTTTGTCACCTGCGCTTACTCGACCTGACCCACATGCTGTCCGGGCCCTACGCAGCCATGCTGCTGGCCGACCTGGGTATGGAAACCATCAAAATCGAACCGCCCGGACGGGGCGAGATCACCCGCCGCCTGCTGGCCGATGACCCGCAGCACAGCCTGCACGGCATGGGCGCCTACACCCTCACCCTCAGCCGCAACAAGAAAAGCCTGGCCCTCAACCTGAAAACCCAGGCCGGGCTGGAGTTGTTTTACGAGCTGGTCGCCATCTCCGACGTGGTGCTGGCGAACTTCGCGCCCGGGGTGTTGGAGCGTCTGAAGATCGACCACCCGCGGCTGGAGGCGGTCAACCCCGGCATCGTGACCTGCTCGATCAGCGGCTTCGGCGAAACCGGCCCGGACCGCGAGGGGGTGGCCTTCGACATGGTGGTGCAGGCCCTCGGGGGCGTGATGTCGGTCACCGGGCAGCCGGGATCGCCCCCCACCCGCGCCGGGCTGCCCATCGCCGACCTGAGCGCGGGCGCCATGGCCGCGCTGGGCGTGCTGTCTGCCCTGATCGCGCGGCAGCAAACCGGCCGCGGCCAGCACGTGGACATCTCCATGCTCGACACCCAAATCAGCCTGCTGAGCTACACCGCCACCATGTACCTGCTCTCGGGCCGGCTGCCCGCCAAAATGGGCAACGCCCACTTCCTGCACGTGCCCTACGACAGCTACCCCTGCCGGGACGGCTACCTGATCCTGGCCGTGGTCGCGGACGACGCGTGGGAACGGCTGATGCGCATCCTGCCCGCGCCCGACCTGGACACGCCCGAAAACCGCAGCCGCGAGGGACGCTTGAAGAACCGTGCCCGCATCGACCAACGCCTGAGCGAAGTGCTCCAAACCCGCCCGCGCGGCTACTGGCTCGAAAAGTTGCGCGCCGCGCGCATCCCCAGCGCGCCGGTCAACAACTACGCCGAGGCCCTCGGCAATCCCCAGGTACTGCACCGCAACATGGTGGCCGAAATCGAACACCCCCTGGGTGGCGTCTACCGCGCTCCCGGAAACCCGATCAAACTCTCCCGCACCCCCGCGGAAACCTTCACCCCGCCTGCCCGCCTGGGCGAACACACCCGCGACCTGCTGCGCACCCTCTTAGGCAAGAGCGACGCCCAAATCGCAGCCCTGCGGCGGGAGGGGGTGATTGGGTGATTGGGTCTTGGGTATTGCATCCTGAGCGGAAGGCGAACGGAGTGAGCCTGTAGTCGAAGGATGGGCAATTGGGTAATTGGGTAATTGGGTCACGCCCACTGAACACTGACCACTGACCCCTGACCCCTGAACACTGCCCACTGACCTATCCCCCCTCCCCGTCGAAAACCACCACCTCCGCCCCATACTGCGCCAGGCGCCGCCTCATCACCGCGATGGCATCGGGATTATTGTCCACCAGGATGAAATCGCGGCCCAGCAGCGCGGCAGCCTCCCCCAGCGTCCCGCTCCCGGCGAAGAAATCCAGCAGCACGTCGCCCGGATTGGAATGCACCTTGACGATCCGCCTCAGCACCCCCAACGGCTTTTGGGTGGCGTAGCCGGTCTTCTCCTTGCTGTTGGGGCTGACAATGGTGTGCCACCACACATCGGTGGGCGTCTTGCCGCGGGCCGCTTTTTCCTTGCCCACCAGTCCCGGCGCCATGTACGGGATGCGGTCCATCTCGTCATAGTGAAAGGTGTAATTTTGCGGGTCCTTGGCATACCACAAGATGTTATCGTGCTTGGCAGGCCACTTTCTCTTCGTGCGCCCGCCGTAATCATAGGCCCAGATGATCTCGTTCATAAACGCAGGCCGCCCAAAAATCTGGTCCAACAGCACCTTGCAGTAATGCACCTCGCGGTAATCGATGTGCAAGAAAAAGCTGCCGTTGGGCTTCAGCACCCGAAAAGCCTGCTCCAAACGGGGAGCCAGAAACCCCAAAAAATCGTCGAACACGTCATCGTAGCCGGTCGAACCGAGCTTGATCGTGCGGTAACGCTTGCCCTGGAAACCGGTGCGGTCGCCCCCGGCCTCGTCGTGAACCGTCTTGATCTGCGTGCGCTGCTGCCGCTTACCGGTGTTGAACGGCGGATCGATGTAAATCAAATCCACACTTTCACCGGCCAACGTTTTCAGCACCGCCAGATTTTCGCCAAAGATGATTTTGCCCATGTGATTTCCTCGCAAGAGCGGTTGGGGGAATGATAACAGTTTTTTGGGAATCGAGAATCGGGAATCGGCAATCAAGGTACAATTTCCCTATGCCCACCTACCTCGACATCGCGGTCAACATGCCCCAGATTTCGGGCAGCTTCCACTACCACCTGCCGCCCGAACTGGAAGGCCGCCTGCACCCCGGCGACCTGGTGATCGTCCCGTTCGGCAAACAGACCGTGCAGGGCGTGGTGCTGGGCGAAGTGGAGCAGCCCGCGGTGCCCGAAACCCGCGCCGTGCAGGCCATCCTCGACCCGGACGCCTCCCTCACCCCCGCGCAAATGGCGCTCGCCCGCCACCTGTCCGAAGCCACCCTCGCACCCCTGGCCGCCTGCGTCGCCCTCATGCTGCCCCCCGGCCTCTCCCAGCAGGCCGACACGCTGTACACGCTCGACACCAGCCCGCCACCGGAAAACCTGCCCCGCCTGCAACAACGCCTCCTCGCGCTGCTCCAAAAGCGAGGCCCCCTGCGCGGCCGCCAGATCGACCGCGCCATCCCGCGGGTGGACTGGCGCCCCAGTATGCGCGGCCTGGTCCGCCGCGGCTGGATCACGGCCCAACCCGTACTGCCACCCCCCACCATCCAACCCAAACACATCCGCACCGCACAACTGGCCGTGCCGCCCGAACAGGCCGAAGCCAGCCTGGAAAAACTGGGGCGCACCGAAGCCACCCGGGCACGCCGCGCGGCCATGCTGCGCGCCCTGATCCGCGAAGGCGTACCCGTCGATGTCGCCTGGCTGTACGCCGAAAGCCGCGGCAAAATCGACGACCTGCGCTACCTGGCAAAAAAAGGCCTGGTCGTGCTGGGCGAAAGCGAAGTGTGGCGCGACCCGCTCGAAGAAATCAGCGTCCCCTGGGACAAAGTCCCCCCCCTGACCCGCGACCAGCTCGCCATCTGGAAAACAATCGAAAGCGGCCTCCGCTCGCCGCGAGGGAACACCCCTCCCTACCTGCTGCACGGCGTCACCGGCTCCGGCAAAACCGAAATCTACCTGCGCGCCATCGCACACACCATCCAGCAGGGCCGCGGCGCCATCTACCTCGTCCCCGAAATCGCCCTCACCCCCCAAACCGTGCGGCGCATCATGGCACGCTTCCCCGGACGGGTGGGGCTGGTACACTCCAAACTCTCCCCAGGCGAACGCTACGACACCTGGCGCCGCGCCCGCGCCGGCGACCTGAACATCATCGTCGGCCCGCGCTCCGCCCTCTTCACCCCCCTGCCCGACATCGGCCTGATCATCGTGGACGAATGCCACGACACCTCCTACGCCCAGACCGAACGCCCCCCCTTCTACCACGCCCGCCAGGCCGCGGTGGCCTACGCCCGCATCACCGCCGCGGTCTGCATCCTCGGCTCCGCCACCCCAGGCGTAGCCAGCATGTACCGCGCCCGGCAAGGGCAATGGACGCTCCTACAGCTTCCCCAGCGCATCCTGGCGCACAAAGACGCGGTGCAGGCGCATTTACAACGATACGCGCGGGGCGCGCCCCCGGGCAGCCGCCCCACTCCATCCAAACAACAACTCCCCGGCCTGCTCTACCGGCACCCGAACAGGGACGCCGTACCCCCGGCGGAACACTCCCCCCGATCATCCCCCTTCCACCCCTACCAGCACGACGCCCAAACCGCAGACCTGCCCCCCGTGCGCCTGATAGACATGCGCCAGGAACTCAAAGCCGGAAACCGCTCGATCTTCTCCCGCGCCCTGCAGGAAACTCTGGGGCAGACATTGGAGCAGGGACAACAGGCCATCCTGTTCCTCAACCGCCGCGGCACCGCCACCTACGTGTTCTGCCGGGACTGCGGCCACGCGCTGAAATGCCCGCGCTGCGACGAAGTTTCCCTCACCTACCACCGCGAAGAAGCGGCCCTGCGCTGCCACCACTGCGGCTACCGGCGCAAAATGCCCAAAAAATGCCCCAACTGCGGCAGCACCCGCATCCGCTACTACGGCACCGGCACCGAACAGGTCGAAGCCGAAGTGCGCGCCCTCTTCCCCAAAGCCCGCACCCTGCGCTGGGATTGGGACACCACCCGCAAAAAGGGCGCGCACGAAATCATCCTCAGCCACTTCGCCAACCACCGCGCCGACGTGCTGATCGGCACGCAAATGCTGTCCAAAGGGCTGGACCTGCCGCTGGTCACGCTGGTGGGGATCGTGCTGGCCGACGTGGGGCTGAACCTGCCGGATTACCGCGCCGGGGAGCGCACCTTTCAGGTGTTGTCGCAGGTGGCCGGCCGCGCCGGGCGCAGTGTGCTGGGCGGGCAGGTGGTGTTGCAGACCTTCAGGCCGCGGCACTACGTCATCCAGGCCGTGGCACGGCACGACTATGCCAGCTTCTACGCGCGCGAGCTGGCCTACCGCCGCGAGCTGGGCTACCCCCCGTTCGGGCGGCTGGTGCGCCTGGAGTACCGCCACACCGGCCGCGAGCAGGCCGAAGCCGCGGCCCGCGCCCTGGCCCAGCGCATCCGCAACTGGCTACGGCAAGAAGACCGCCGCCAAACCGAGCTGATCGGCCCGGTGCCCTGCTTCTTCTCGCGGCTGGACAACCAATACCGCTGGCAGATCGTGCTGCGCGGCCCCGACCCGGTTTCGCTCCTGCGAGGGAAAAAGCTGCTAGACTGGCGGGTGGAGGTCGATCCGGTTTCGTTGTTGTGAGTTGGAAGTTAGAGGGGGTGCGGGGGTATCATCGGCTGAGCAGTTACTCATAGGACTTACGCACTTGAAAAGTCGCACCCAGACATCACAGGTCTCAACTGCGTAAGTACTGTAAGTGACAAATAACGAACCTTTCCGCCATCACTTACTCCGTGACTACTATCTGGCAACCTTTGTCCACAAATTTTCAAATCACCCTACGCGGTCAAGGAAACGGTAGTACCCGGCCACAAACGGCAAAAACAGCCGGTCGAGGCGGGCCAGCAGGGTGCGCGGGTGGCGGATGTGCAGGAAGGGGCTGTCGCCGCGGGTGCCGGCCAGCAGTTCGCCGGCCTCTTTGCCCAGCGCGCTGGCAATCGAAACGCCGTGCCCGCCGTAGCCGTAGGCGTAGAACACCCCGCCGGCGCGCCCGATGTGCGGCATCAGGTCGAAGGTGATGCCCAGTTGCCCGCTCCAGGAGTGGGTGACGGGCACACCGCGCAGCTGCGGGAAGACTTCCAGCATCCGTTTTTGCAGCCGCCGGGCCGAGTCGTGCAAGTCCAGCCGGGTGGACAGGTTGTTGCGCCCGCCGAACAACATGCGCCCGTCGGGGGTCAGGCGGAAGTAGTTCAAAAACCACTTGCTGTCGTAGAACATGCGGCCTTTGGGGCTGAGTTCGGCCTGCAAGTCCGCGGGCAGCGGTTCGGTGACGATGATGTAGCTGCCGACCGGGAAGATGCCGTTGCGCGCGGCGGGCACCAGGCCGGTGGTGTAGCCGTTGGTGGCCAGCAGCACCTCTCTGGCGGCCAGTGCGCCTTTGGGGGTGTGCAGCCGGAAGCCGCGCGGCAGGCGTTCGATGCGGGTGACGGCCGCGTCTTCGACCAGCTGCGCGCCCCGCCGCGCGGCCGCGCGGCCCAGCCCGAAGACGTATTTGGCCGGGTGCAGCCCCCCGGCGTGGTCGCCCACAAATGCCGCGTGGTAGGCGCGGCTGCCGATCTCGGTGTGGATTGCGTCGCCCGGCACCTCGCGGTAGCCCTGCACCCCGAAGTTCTCGCGCAAAAACGCCAGGTAGGCGCGCCAACTTTCCACGTGCGATGCTTTGTAGGCCAGCGCGGCAAAGCCCGGGTAGGTCCAGTCGCACTGGATGCCCTCGGACTGGATGGTGTCGCGCACGTGGTCGATGGCGCGGTAAGCCCACTCCCAGAAAACCCGGGCCTGTTCCAGGCCGTACCATCGGACGATGTTCTTCAGCGGGGCCTTGAGGCCCGGCGTCAACATGCCCCCGTTGCGGCTGCTGGCCCCCCAGCCGATGTGATGCTGTTCCAGCACGGTGACGTCCACCCCGGCTTTGCGCAGGGCCAGCGCGGCGTGCAGGCCGGTGTACCCTCCGCCGATGACCGCCACGTCGGTTTGAGCGGGCAGCTCGCTGGCCGATATATCCGCGGGCCGGGGCGCGTCATCAGCCCAGAAATTGATCGTTTTCACGGCGGCAGAATCCACAGATCGGGTTCGTCGCAACGTATTTCAAAAGAGATGGTTTTGATGTTGTCTTTGCGCTCGGCTTCGATAGCGATTACGATGAACTCGATCAACGGTGTGACATCCTCTCGCGCCAGCGTTACCGGCTCGAAAGGCGCGGCCGGGCCATCAGCCAGCCGGGGCGGGTTGCGCAGCAGGGCGACTCCCGTCTCGATCAGGGTGTCCAGATCACAGTCGAACGCGGGCACAAAGAAGGGACGCGGCGCGGACCAAAACTTCGTCGCGGCCCGGTTGTGTTTGCGAAAACTGCTTTGCACCTCGCGTTGCAGCCGGACCACGCCGGATGTCACCCAGAAGGGACGCCCTTTCTGGCCGGGCGGGATGCCCGTGGCATAGCGCACCGGCTGGGGAACCAACCCCTCCGGTTCTTCCAGCCGCATCCCCTGCCCGCACTGCTGGCAGACCCAGGCCACCTCGTCCGGGTTGGCGGGTACGGGCGTATCGCAGCGGATGCACTTCAGCGGTACCAGCTCGATTGGCGCGCTCATGTCTGCACCTCCTGGGCGCGCAGTACACCTCCCTCGCGGACGCGTTTGCGTTTGACTTTCTGTTTTTTGTATCCCAAATACTCGTACACCTCCCCATAGCGGAAGCGTCTGTACGCCGCGGTCATCACCCCGATCCCTGCTCCTGCCGCGCCCAGCCCAAGCATCAGCAGGCCCAGCGTGTTGTTGTCCTCGTAGGAGGCAAACGCGATCCAGGCGAGCAGGCCGCAAACATCCACCGCCAGGAACGCCCCCAGCGCCATGCCCAGGATCAGCACCGCGGCGCGGTAGAGGGTGTTGCCGGGTGCCTTGCCATACAGCACCTTGCCGCTGAAGCCATCGACCACCACCTGAAAAGAGCGTCCCCGGTAGAGGTAGCGCAGCACGTACAACGGGTAATACACCAGCCCCATGCGGGGGCGCACCAGCCGCACGAACGATTGCGAAACCCGGTCGAGTCCGGCCAATTTGCGAGTGCGGGCAATAAAATCTTGCTCCGCGGCCTGCCACGCTTCGCTCTCCGACCCGACCGGCTCGAACACCATGCCCAGATCGTGCAATAAGTCCGAGTCGAACGGCTCCAGCGTCTGGTTGGTGAGCGGCAGGCTGTCTACACCGAATTCGCCCACATCGCAGGCCGCCGCATTCCAGACCATTTCTTGCGCGATCTTGATTTCACGGGGCACATAGTGCCGCTCTTTGCCGCTGCCGACCTTCTCCTGGCCGAACACCCAGGCCAGCACGCGCGCCCACTCTACCCAAAATGGCAGGTAGACCACAAAATCCTCTTGCAGGCGGGCGCGGCGGGGCAGGTCGCGGGCGATGGCGAAACTGCTGGTGAGGAAATTCTTCAGCGCGCGGATGGCGCGTTTGCGGTCCACCTTGAGGAGGACCTGGTAGCGGCGCAGGCCGCGTTCCCCCCGCACGTAAGAGCGCAGCCCGCAGTACGGGCATTCGACAATCGCCTGCCCCTCCGGGATGGGGACAATACCCGCACACTGCGGGCAGGAGAGACCGTGGAGTGCGTCGTTATCGCTCATCTTACAC